>NZ_JBSFWJ010000014.1:0-86767 GCF_053592695.1 Saccharopolyspora sp. NPDC002578
AACGGACCGTTCGTCCGATCCGATTGGACGAACGGTCCGTTCACCCCACGACGCCTTTCCGCCTGGAGGCAAGGGATAACGCGCGCGTTCAGCCCTTCGGCTCGGCGGGTTCGAACGTCACCGGCAGGTCGCGCAGGCCGCGGTTGCGGAACGACGGGCGCCAGCGCAGTTCGTCGGGGCGCGCCGTCGGCGCCAGGCCGGGCAGCCGCCGCAGCGCGGTCTCGAAACCGACTTCGGCCTCCATCCGGGCCAGCGGCGCGCCCAGGCAGAAGTGCGCGCCGTGGCCGAAGGCGAGGTGCGGGTTGTCCGCGCGGGTCAGGTCCAGCGCGTCCGGGTCGGCGAACACCTCCGGGTCGTGCTGCGCCGACACCAGCGACAGCAGCACGGTCGCGCCCGCGGGCACCGTCACCCCGCCGATCTCGACGTCGGTGATGGGGAATCGGCGGATCGCCGTCTGCGGCGGCGGGTCGAAGCGCAGCAGCTCGTCCACCGCGGACCGCAGCAGCTCCGGTTCGGTGCGCATCGCGGTGAGCTGGTCGGGATGCGACAGCAGGGCGGCGAAGCCGTTGCCCAGCAGGTTCACCGTGTTCTCGTAGCCCGCGAACAGCATCAGGAACGCGGCGGAGGTCAGTTCGTCGGCGGAGAGCCGGTCGTGCTGGGCGAGCAGCGAGCTGATGAAGTCCTCGCCGGGATCGGTGCGCTTGGCGGCGACGAGTTCCAGCAGGAACCGGTGCAGCGAGCGCAACGCTTCGCCCGCGGACTCGCGGGAGGTGGGCGCGAGCATCTCGTCGGTCCACGCGCGGAAATCGGGCCGGTCGGCCTGCGGGACGCCGAGCAGCTCGGAGATCACCAGGATCGGCAGCGGTCCCGCGTAGGACGCGATCAGGTCTGCGGCGCCCGCCGGGGTGATCGCGTCGAGGAGTTCGTCGGCGATCTGCTGCACGCGGGGGCGCAGGTGGTGCACGCGGAACGCCTGCGCGGTGATCCGCCGCAGCCGGGTGTGGTCCGGGGCGTCCATGTTGAGCAGGTTCGCGTCGAGCTCCGGGGGCAGCGAGAACCCCCGGTAGCCGTCCCGCGCGTGCGCTTTGTCCAGCGACAGCCGCGGATCGGCCAATCCGGCGCGCACGTCCTCGTAGCGGGTCACCAGCCACACCTCGGTGCCGTCGGGGGTGATCGCCCGGTGCACCGAGCCCTGTTCCCGGAGCCGCGCGTACGTCGCCAGCGGCGCGGTCACGAACTCACCGCCGAGCTCAACTGCTCCCATGCGGCGAATCTACGACACGTCCTCGCCCGCCCGGCGGCGACAAGCGGTCAGGCCCGGGAGTTCTCCAGAGCGCGCCGGACGAGGACGCGGGCGAGGTGGCGGCGGTAGTCGGCGGAGGCTGCGGGCTCGTCGGCGGGGGAGGTGCCGTCGGCCGCGCGCTCCGCGGCCTCGGCGAGCGGGGCACCGGCGGCCAGCGCGGTTTCGACGGCGGTGGCGCGCAGCGGCGTCGCGCCCATGTTCACCAGCGCCACCGCGTCCCCGGCGACGGCGACGCCGACCACGGCCCAGTCGATGGCGCGGCGGGTGAACTTCTGGAAGTCCCATCCGGCGGTCTGCTTCGGCACCCGGACCTCGGTGATGATCTCGCCCGGTTCCAGCGCGGTTTCGAAGAAGTCCACGAAGAACTCCGCGGCGGGAACGTCCCGCGTCCCGTCGGGTCCGCGCAGCACCAGCACCGCGTCCAGCGCCAGCACCACCGCGGGCAGGTCGGCCGCCGCGTCGCCGTGCGCGAGCGATCCGCCGAGGGTGCCGCGGTGGCGGACCTGCGGGTCACCGATGGTGCCAGCGGCGTGCGCCAGCAGCGGCACCGCGCGGGCCAGCAGCGCCGAGTTCGCCAGGTCGTGGTGCCGGGTCAGCGCGCCGATCCGCACTTCGGGCCCCGCGTCCTCGACGAACGCGAGTTCGCGCAGCGCGGTCACGTCGACGAGCAGTTCGGGCACGGCGAGGCGCAGTTTCATCAGCGGCAGCAACGAATGCCCGCCTGCCAGCAGCTTCGCGTCGTCGCCGTGCTCGGCGAGCAGCCGCAGCGCGTCGTCCACGGATTCCGCGCGGTGGTAGGTGAACGCGGCGGGGATCACCGGGCGGTCTCCTCGCGCGAGGCGGTGAGCACCGAATCGACGATGTTCTGGTAGCCGGTGCAGCGGCAGAGGTTGCCCTCCAGGCCGTCGCGCACTTCCCGCTCGGTCGGTGAGGGGTTCTCCTGCAACAGCGACACCGAGGCCAGCACCATGCCGGGCGTGCAGAATCCGCACTGCAGGCCGTGGCACTCCTGGAAGGCCCGCTGCACCGGGTGCAGCCGCTCGTCGGTGGAGAGCCCTTCGATGGTCGTGACGTCGTGCCCGTCGGCCTGCGCGGCCAGGACGGTGCAGGACTTCACCGACTCACCGTCGAGCAGCACCGTGCACGCGCCGCACGAAGTGGTGTCGCAACCGGTGTTCGTGCCGGTCAGTCCGCAGGTCTCGCGCAGGAAGTGCACGAGCAGGGTGCGGTCCTCGACCTCGTGCCGTTGCTCGGTGTCGTTGACGGTGATCGTGACTCGCAACCGGTGCTCCCTCGCGAAGACTGGCCGCCACCCTACCGGGAAAACGGCGGATTTGATCAATTTTTCGTCCGTTGGCCATGCGTCGGAACGGCCCCGGCACATGCCTATACTGGTTATGACAGTCCGAGTGTCGTGATCCGCTGCGAGGTGTTCGATGTCTGATCGCCCCGGTGTCGATCCCGTCCGTCGAGGGTGGACGTGTTCCCGCGACGTCGCGGCGGTGGACTCCACGACCGGGCCGCTGGACATGCGGCTGTTGAACACCAGGAGCCCCAGCGTGGCGCGCTGCTTCGACGCGCTGCTCGGCGGCAAGGACAACTACGCGGTGGATCGCGCCGTCGTCGACGCCGCCCTGGAGGTGTCCCCCGGGCTGGTCACCGCCACCGTGGACCACCGGGAATGGCTGATGCGGGTGGTCCGCTACCTGGCGCAGAACGTGGGCATCGACCAGTTCTTGGACATCGGTTCGGGCCTGCCCGCGCCGGAGAACACCCACCAGGTGGCGCAGCGGGCCAATCCGGACGCCGTCGTGGTGTACGTGGACCACGACCCGATGGTGCACTCGCACGGCCAGGCGCTGCTCGCGGACAACGACCACACGCACTTCGCCTTCGCCGACCTGACCCGCCCCGCGGAACTGCTGGCGATGCCCGCCATCGCGCGCAACATCGACCTGTCCCGGCCGGTGGCGTTGCTGCAGGGCGCGACGTTGCAGCACGTGTCGGACGGGCAGCGTCCGCACCGCGTGATGGCGGAGTACGTGGCCGCGTTGGCGCCGGGTTCGTACGTGGCGGTGAGCCACCTGCACCGTCCGGAGGAGGCTGCGCACGCCGAAACGGCCGCACGGCTGGAAAAGCTGATGCTCGCCGAGCTCGGCACCGGCTGGTTCCGGGACCGCGAGGAGATCACCGCGCTGTTCGACGGCACCGAGATCACCGAGCCGGGCCTGACGCGGGCCGCGGACTGGTGGCCGGACGGCCCGCGGCTGCGTTCGCTGGTGCCCGCGCAGAACCTGCTGCTGTGCGGAGTCGGCCGCAAGCCCTGATACCGGGAACGGGACGGTCGACGCGGGAGCCGCCTCGCGGGCTCGGGACGGACTCCACCGGCCGGTTTCGGGGATCTGGCAGGATTTCGTCGTGGCGACCGCAGCGCAGAGAGGCTGAACCGTGTTCGTTCTCGGCATCGACAGTTCGACCCAGTCCACCAAGGCCGTGGTCGCCGACGCGGAAACCGGCCGGATCGTGGCCGAGGGGAAAGCGCACCACCCGGCGGGAACCGAAGTGGACCCGTGGGCGTGGTGGACGGCGGCGCAGGAAGCCGTCGCGCACGCCGCCGCCGGCGCTCCCGGCAAGATCGAAGCGGTGTCCGTCGCGGGCCAGCAGCACGGCATGGTCGCGTTGGACGGCGCGGGGAACCCGGTGCGGGACGCGTTGCTGTGGAACGACACCCGCTCCGCGCCGCAGGCCCGCGCGCTGATCGACGCGCACGGCGCGGCGACGCTCGCCGAGCGCACCGGGCTGGTGCCGGTCGCGAGCTTCACCCTCACGAAACTGGCGTGGCTGGCGCAGAACGAACCGCACCACGCCGACCGCGTCGACCGGGTGCTGCTCCCGCACGACTGGTTGACCTGGCTGTTCGCCGGTCGCCCCGAACGGGCCTGCACCGACCGCGGCGACGCTTCCGGCACCGGCTACTACGCGCCCGCGACGGGACGGTGGCTGCCGGACCTGCTCCGCGAGGCCATGGGCGGCCGGACCCCGCGGTTGCCGGACGTGCTGGGACCGGCCGAATCCGCCGGTCGCGCCTCCGGATTCGCCCCGCTGGAGGGCGCGCTGCTCGGCGCGGGCACCGGCGACAACATGGCCGGTGCGCTGGGGATCGGCGCGGGACCGGGCGATGTGGTCGTGTCGCTGGGGACCTCGGGCACGGCGTTCGCCGTCGCCGACCATCCCTGCGCCGACCCGTCGGGCCTCGTCGCGGGATTCTGCGACGCCACCGGCCGGTACCTGCCGCTGGTGTGCACGCTCAACGCGGCCAGGGTGCTCAGCGGCACGGCGAGCATGCTCGGCACGGACCTCGCAGGGCTGGACCGGCTCGCCCTGGAGGCGGCACCGGGCGCGGGCGGGCTCTCCCTGCTGCCCTACTTGGAGGGCGAGCGGACCCCGGACCTGCCGGACGCCACCGGCACCCTCACCGGTCTCCGCGGCACCAACATGACCCCGGAGAACCTGGCGCGGGCCGCGGTCGAAGGCATGCTGTGCGGCCTCGCCGACGGCGTCGAGGCGCTGCGCGCCGTCGGCGTGGAGGTCCGCAGGGTGCTGCTGATCGGCGGCGCGAGCGAATCCGCCGCGGTGCGCGCGGTCGCCCCCTCGCTGTTCGGGGTCCCGGTGGAGATCCCGGAGGCCACCGAGTACGTCGCGCTCGGCGCGGCGAAGCAGGCCGCGTGGGCGATCTCCGGTTCGACCACCCCGCCGGACTGGGAACTGCGCTCCCAGCCGTGCCCGGCGGCGAACATCTACCAGGGCGAAGCGGTCCGCCACACCTACCGCACCGCCCGCGAACAGATCCACGGCTTCTGAGCAGCCCGCTGCCGCCCGAGAGGTGAACGCGCGCAGCTGGTCGTGCCCGCTCGCGCCTGCTGGATCGGATCTCCGCGATGAGCGGAGGTGCGCGGGCACAGCGCAGCGGTGGAAACCGGAGGATTCCCCGATGAACTGGAGCCGGACGGTGTCCGCGCAGAGGTCGGAGCGGTCTTCGGCGGCGCTGCGGTTGATAGCTTCGGAAGACGTCCGCTCGTGCTCCCGCGAGCGGCTCTGCGCCCGAGACTACGGAGGTCGGTCGGCATGACCACAGCAGTGATAGCCATCGGGATCGTGGTCTTCCTGGTGGTGATCTTGTTCGGTCGGAACCGTTCATCGGGTGGCGCCGGAGGTGGCTACAGCGGTGACAGCGGTAGTGGCGACGGGGGCGGTGGCTGCTGATCGTCCCGACAGCGACAGCGGCAGGCGCGTTCAGGTCGGCACCACCGGCAGCTGACCGAAGCGGGCTGCCGGGTGCCGTAGGTCGGATTTCCGCTGCGGGACAAGGAGAACGGCGGCGATTTCACCGAACGAGGTGATAGGTTGCCGGATCACTCGCGCGCAACGGGTATCGGGCTCCGGCGTGCGAATGGTGTGCACCGAGCCCGAGATGGTGGGGGAGTGATCGTCGTGATCTCGGCGGTAGCGTTCGTCGTGCTCGCACTCGCAGTGGTGATCAGCATGGTCGCCCGGCGCCGTCCCCCGCGCCGTGGCGGCGACACGGTCGCGCCGTTCATCGGAGCCGGCGGCGCCCACCACTCCACGCACGGCCACTCCGTGCACGGCGGAGGATTCGACGGGGGCGGCGTCAGCGGCGGTGTCGACGGCGGCGGCTGCGGTGGCGACAGCGGTGACGGTGGCGGCGGCTGCTGATCAGCCCGAGAGCAACAGCAGCAGGCCCGTTCCGGTCAGCAGCACCATCGCCACCACCACCGGCAGCTGACCGAGGCGGGCCGCGCGCGCGTCGAACGAGCGCAACGCCTGGTCGTGGGCGGCGGCGGTGCTCGCGAGGTGGCCGAGCACGATCGCGTTGATCTGCACCATCGCGACCGCGCCGGGGGAGAGCACCGAGTAGTCCGGCGCGTCGCCCGCCGACCCGAACAGGTCCAGCCCGGTGCCGAACGGATCACCGGCCAGGATGAACGGCTGCTGGCCCTCGATCACGAAGAACGAGAAGTAGTGCGCCACGCCGTAGCCCACGGCGATCGGCAGCAGCGTCGCGGCGAACCGGGCGGCCAACGGCTCCGAGCTGCCCGAGACGACCGCGCTCAGCCGCATCGAACCGAAGTACAGCACCGAGATCCCCGCGATCGACACCACCAGGCCGCCGGTCGCCACGAGCACGTCCGGCAGGGGCGTCGCGTTCAGCAGCGCCTGCCACCAGCTGGTGCGGGTGAGCCCGTCGAACGCGGTCGACCCGATCAGCACGCACGCCAACCCGGCAAGACCGGGCACCGGGTCGGGACGCACCAGGCCCGCCAGCGGATTGCGCAGGATCAGCCGCCCGTCCGAGCGGCGTCCCAGCGGCGCGCACCGGGCCAGCAGCGTCGAGTACACCTCGAAACCGTCGCCGCGCTCGAACCACGCGGGGCCGTAGCGGGCGGCGGCGGCCAGGTTCAGCAGCGCGTAGCCGAGGATCAGCGCGGCGACCAGCCGCGGATCGGCGCGGTTCGGCGCGACCAGCTCCAGCCACACGAAACCCAGCAGCCAGGCCGTCGCCACCCGGTAGCCGAGCCACCCCGGCACCGGTCGCGGATCGCGCCCCAGCCGCAGCGCGCTCAGCACGGTGCGCAGCGGGTTCACCGCTCGCCACACGGGTCCCAGCAGCACGCTCGCGGGGATCAGCCCGACCCAGAACGTCACGAACAACGCCCACGGCGCCAGGTTCGCGTTCGTCTCCGCCGGGCCGAAGAAGCCGACGGCCACCACGAAGACCGCGAGCAGCAGCACCACGATCCGGGCGGCACCGCGCAGCCGGGCGGAGTTCACCGCGGCGAACCGCACCGGTCGACCGGCCTCCGGGTCCAGCCACGGCTTCGACCACAGCGCGAGCAGCGCGACGAACGACACGGCGACCGCCAGCGCCCCGCCGACGACCGCGGCGGCGCCGTTGAGCGGCAGGTCGGTGCGGCCGCCGAGGCCGTGCGCGAGGAACTCGGTGCTCACCGCACTTCCAGGCTGGGCAGCGAGAGCCCTGACTCGTGCAGTTCGGCCTCGTACACGCCGGGGAGGTCGGCGGTGAACTCGACGACGCCGACCTCGCCGGGGGTCAGCGGCGCCGACTCGTCGTAGCCGTGGATGTGCAGCTCGTCGGGGCGGTCGCTGCGCACCTGGTACCGGACCTGGCCGCCGAGCGGGACCGACACCCGCTCCGTGCCGGTGCGGACCTGCCCGCCCGCGACCTCCGCGTCGACGACCACCGGCGGCGCGTCCGGCGCGGCGGGCTCGGGCGGGGGAGCGCCGCAACCCGCGAGCAGCAGGGCCGAGGCGGTGAGCGCGCATCCGATGAGCCGCGCCGTCGTTGTCATCGCAGTGGTCCTCCTGGTCACGCCGAATGTTTACAACAATCAATGTCACATTGAGGGATGACATTGTCCAGTTTCTGGTGTTCCATGGCCCGCATGAACCAGACCGCCGCCGAGTGGCACCGGGCGCTGCTGATGCAAGAGGTGCGGCCCACGGGAGGCGCCGCGCTCGACCAGATCTTCATCGCCTCCGGTGGCGCGACCGTGCTGACCCTGCTGCTCTTGCTGCTCGGCTACGCGCACCGCACCGGCCGCACCCGGCTCCTCGAACGAGCCGCCGCGCTGTCCCAGCGCGTGCTGCCGCGCGGGCTGCCCGGCTGGGTCGCGCTGCCGCAGATCGTCGCGATGATCTCGCTGCTCACGGCGCTGCTCGGGATGTACTGGGACATCTCGCTGCACATCACCCAGGGCCGGGACGAAGGCCCGCTGGCCAACATCGCGCACTACCCGATCCTCATCGGCCTGTTCGGCCTGTTCACCGCGGGCATGTTGGCCGTCGTGCTGCCCAAGGACGAACCCGTCGGCGGCGCGGCCGTGCGCATCACCCGCGACTGGTACGCCCCGGTCAGCGGACTGCTGCTGGCCGGAGCCGGGTTCTACGCGCTGCTCGGGTTCCCGCTCGACGACGTGTGGCACCGCATCTTCGGCCAGGACGTGACGCTGTGGGGGCCGACGCACCTGATGCTCATCGGCGGCGCCGGTCTGTCCCTGGTCGCCGTCGCGCTGCTCGAACGCGAAGGCAGGCTCGCCCGCTCCGACCTCGGTGAACCGGGCGCGCTGCCGCGGTTCGCGCACCGCGGCATGGCGATCGGCGGCCTGCTCGTCGGCCTTTCGGTGTTCCAAGCGGAGTTCGACTTCGGCGTGCAGCAGTTCCGCATGGTGCACCAGCCGTTCCTGATCGCCGTGGCCGTCGGCTGCGCGCTGGTCGTCGCGCGGTTGTGGGCCGGGCGCGGCGCGGCGCTGTTCGTCGTCGGGTTCTACGTGCTGGTGCGCGGCGGCGTCGCCGTGCTCGTGGGCCCGGTGCTCGGGGAGCAGTTCGCCACCATCCCGCTGCACGTCGTGGAAGCGCTCTGCGTCGAAGCCGCCGCGCTGCTGCTGGCCCGCCGCGCGCTGGCGCTCGGCGTGGTGTCCGGCCTGCTCATCGGCACCGTCGGGTACGCGTCCGAGTACGCGTGGACCCAGCTCGCCTTCCCGTTGCCGTGGACCCCGGACATGGCCCTCGAAGGCGCCGCCATGGCGGTGGCCGGCGGTGTCGCGGGCGGTGTGCTCGGCGCGCTGCTCGCCGGTGCGCTGCGCGGTGAGCTGCCGCGCCGCCAGGTCTCGGTGCCGCTGTTCGGCGGCGCGCTCGTGGTGATCGCGCTCGCCGTGACCAACGCGCTCGTCGGCACCGCGCCCCCGGTGCAGGCCACCGTCACGCTCACCGACGTGCGGGGCGGGCCGCAGGACCGCACCGGCCACGCCGTCGTGCGGATGAGCCCGGCAGGCACCGGGCAGGACTCCACCTGGCTCACCATGACCGGCTGGCAAGGCGGTGACCTGCACGTCGACCGGCTCACCCCGATCGGCCCGGACACCTACCGCACCAACGAGCCGATGCCGCTGCACGGCACCTGGAAGACCATGATCCGGTTCCACGAAGGCCGCGCGATGGTCGCCGTCCCGGTCTACATGCCCGCCGACGAGGCGCTGGGCGTGCCCGCGGTGACCGCGGACCCGCAGTTCACCCGCGACTCGCAACCGGAGTGGCAGGTGCTGCAGCGCGAGACGAAGCAGGACATCCCGTCCTGGCTGTGGGTGACCTGCTCGCTGGTGGTGCTGGCGTGCTCGCTGGCCCTGGTGCTGTCGCTGGGCTGGGGCGCGCAGCGGATCGGGCGCGTCGGAGCCGGTGCGCCGGAGCCGTCGCCGGAGCCGGAGAGGACGGCGACGTGATCCTCGCGCAGGCGCAGGTCCTGGCCAGCCACCCCATCATCACGGCGGTGCCGTTCTTCGTGCCCACCTTCGCGGTCGTCGGCGTCGTCGCGGTGATCGTCTACCGGGACCGCCGACGTTCCCGGGACGACGCCGACGACGACTGAGCCCGGTCACCGCGGGTGGGCGGAACCCGGCCCGAACCGCTCGCGAGTCGGGTGAACTCCGGGCTCGGTCGAGGGAAATCCTGGAAGTCGACCGTGTGGCTCTTGTCACAATTGTGGGCTCGGGGCACTCTCGGAGAGGTCGATGCGACGACCCGTACGAGAGGTGTTCGCCCATGTCTTCGACGACTGAACTGACCGACGTGCAGCGCGTACTGGGGCAGCTGCGCAGCAGCGTCGGCATGCTCCGATCGCGCTACGGAAACGCTGCGGCCGTGCGCCGCCTGAGCAACGATGTGGAACGGCTCGAGATCGACCTGGCCGAACTGTCCGCACTGCCAGCCCCGCGCCGGGAGATGAACCGCGGCGACACGGTGATGGTGCCGGACACGCCCTACGACCCGTCGTTGTGGCGCGACGCCGACGACGAAGGAGTCGGTGGCAGGCAGCAGCACTGATCGAACCGGCGCGGTGGCTCCGGCAACGCCGCCGCGGCCCGCGCCGGCACGAGTGGACGACCCAGCACCGGCAAGAACGATCGAGCCACCCAGGCCGAACCGGACACCGACAACGAGGTCACCCATGTCCGCACTCCCCGGTATCGATCCGTCCAGCGCCGAACCCGCCCACCCGCCCGGTCCTGCCGACCCGCGCACGCGGCGCACCGACCGGTGGTGGCTCGGACCGCTGATCACGGTGGTCGGCCTGGGGCTGTTCCTGATCTACGGCCTGATCCGCACGTTCATGAACACCGCCTACTGGGTGCCCGAGTACCACTACCTGGCGCCGTTCTACTCGCCGTGCCTGAGCGCGGCGTGCGTACCGGGGGCGAGCCACTGGGGGCAGTGGCTCCCCGCGATGGGGCCGTTCCTGCCGCCCCCGGTGATCGTGCTGCCGTTCGTGTTCGGGTTCCGGCTGACCTGCTACTACTACCGCAAGGCCTACTACCGCTCGTTCTGGGCGGCGCCGCCGGCGTGCGCGGTCGCCGAACCGCACCGCCGCTACACCGGCGAGACGCGGTTCCCGCTGGTGATGCAGAACGTGCACCGGTACTTCTTCTACGTCGCGCTGCTGGTCGCGGCCGTGCTCACCTACGACACCGTGATCGCGTTCCGCGGCGCCGACGGCGGTTTCGGCGTCGGGCTCGGCTCGCTGCTCATGGTGGTCAACGCGGTGCTGCTGTGGACGTACACGGTGTCCTGCCACTCGTGCAGGCACCTCATCGGCGGTCGCATCAACCACTTCTCCAAGCACCCCGTGCGCTACTGGCTGTGGACCAAGGTGAGCGCGCTCAACGCGCGGCACATGCAGCTCGCCTGGGCCTCGCTGCTGTCGGTCGCGCTGGTCGACCTGTACGTGCTGCTCATCGCGGCCGGAGCCTTCCCCGATCCCCGACTGTTCAACTGAAAGGCCCTCGATGCGGATCGAGCAGCACGACTACGACGTCATCGTGATCGGCGCGGGCGGCGCGGGCCTGCGCGCGGCCATCGAGACCCGGCAGCGCGGACTGCGCACGGCGGTGGTGTGCAAGTCGTTGTTCGGCAAGGCCCACACGGTGATGGCCGAAGGCGGCATCGCGGCCTCCATGGGCAACGCCAACCCGCACGACGACTGGCAGGTGCACTTCCGCGACACCATGCGCGGCGGGAAGTTCCTGAACAACTGGCGGATGGCGGAGCTGCACGCGCGGGAGGCCCCGCAGCGGGTGTGGGAGCTGGAGACCTACGGTGCGCTGTTCGACCGCACCGCCGACGGCCGGATCAGCCAGCGCAACTTCGGCGGCCACGAGTACCCGCGGCTCGCGCACGTCGGCGACCGCACCGGGCTGGAGCTCATCCGCACCCTGCAGCAGAAGATCGTCTCGTTGCAGCAGGCCGACTTCGCCGAGCACGGTGAGCACGAGGCCCGGCTGAAGGTGTTCCAGGAGTGCACCGTCACCGAACTGCTCAAGGACGCCCCGGACGGACGGATCGCCGGGGCGTTCGCCTATTGGCGGGAGAGCGGGCGCTACGTGCTGTTCCGGGCTCCGGTGGTGATCCTCGCGACCGGCGGCATCGGCAAGTCGTTCAAGGTCACGTCGAACTCCTGGGAGTACACCGGCGACGGGCACGCGCTGGCGCTGCGCGCGGGGGCCGCGCTGATCAACATGGAGTTCGTGCAGTTCCACCCGACCGGCATGGTGTGGCCGCCGAGCGTGAAGGGCATCCTCGTCACCGAGTCCGTGCGCGGCGACGGGGGAGTGCTGCGCGACTCCGGCGGGCGCCGGTTCATGTTCGACTACATCCCCGACGTGTTCAAGGACAACTACGCCGACACCGAGGACGAGGCGGACCGCTGGTACGCCGACCCCGAGGCCAACCGCAGACCGCCGGAACTGCTGCCCCGCGACGAGGTGGCCCGCGCGATCAACAGCGAGATCAAGGCGGGCCGCGGCTCCGAGCACGGCGGGGTGTTCCTGGACATCGCGACCCGGCTGACCCCGGACGAGATCACCCGGCGGTTGCCGTCGATGCACCACCAGTTCCGCGAACTGGCCGACGTGGACATCACCGGGGAGATGATGGAGGTCGGCCCCACCTGCCACTACGTGATGGGCGGGGTGGAGGTCGACCCGGACACCGCGGCCTCCGGGGTGCCGGGGCTGTTCGCGGCCGGTGAGGTCGCGGGCGGGATGCACGGGTCCAACCGGCTGGGCGGGAATTCGCTGTCGGACCTGCTCGTGTTCGGCAGGCGGGCCGGGCTGGGCGCCGCGGAATACCTGGCGGCCGGGAACCGGCCGGAACCCCGTCAGTCCGATGTGGACGATGCGGCCGAGCGCGCGGAGCAACCGTTCGCGCCCGCCGCGAACGCGGAGAACCCGTACGCGCTGCACTCCGAGCTGCAGCAGGTGATGAACGACCTCGTCGGCATCATCCGCGTCGGCGAGCAGATGCAGGACGCGTTGCGGCGCCTGGACGAACTGCGCGAACGCGCCCGGAACCTGGTGGTCGAGGGCAACCGGCAGTTCAACCCCGGCTGGCACCTCGCCCTGGACCTGCGGAACATGCTCCTGGTCAGCGAATGCGTGGCGCGGGCGGCGGTGCTGCGCACCGAGAGCCGCGGCGGCCACACCCGCGACGACCACCCGGGCATGGCTCCCACGTGGCGGCGCACCCTGCTGGCCTGCTCGCTGAGCAGGGACGGCGTCCGCGTCGACGAGCAGCGCCAGCTCCCGGTGCGCCCGGACCTGCTGGAGCTGTTCGCGGCCGAGGAACTGCGCAAGTACTTCACCGACGAGGAACTCGCCGCCGCGGCGGGCTGAGGAGGCCGACGATGAGTTACCTGGCGCATCTTCGCGTGTGGCACGGCGACGCCGACGGCGGCGAGCTGCGGGACCACGTCGTCGAGGCGGCCGAGGGCGAGGTGGTGCTCGACCTCGTGCACCGCCTGCAGGCCACCGAATGCCCCGACCTCGCGGTGCGGTGGAACTGCAAGGCCGGCAAGTGCGGCTCCTGCTCGGCGGAGATCAACGGCAAGCCGAAGCTGATGTGCATGACGCGGATGTCGACGTTCGCCACCGACGAGGTCATCACGGTGACGCCGATGCGCACCTTCCCGGTGATCAAGGACCTGGTGTGCGACGTGTCGTTCAACTACGTCAAAGCCCGCGAGGTGCCCGCGTTCGAGCCGCCCACCGACCTCGAACCCGGCGAGTACCGCATGCAGCAGGTGGACGTGCAGCGCTCGCAGGAGTTCCGCAAGTGCATCGAATGCTTCCTGTGCCAGGACGTCTGCCACGTGATCCGCGATCACGAGGACAACAAGGAGGCGTTCTCCGGGCCGAGGTTCCTGATGCGGGTGGCGGAACTGGAGATGCACCCGCTGGACGCGCGCGGCGAGACCCGCGCGGACCGGCCTGACGAGGCGCGCGAGGAGCACGGGCTCGGGTTGTGCAACATCACCCGGTGCTGCACCGACGTGTGCCCGGAGCACATCCAGATCACCGACAACGCGCTCATCCCGTTGAAGGAACGCGCCGCCGATCGGTACTACGACCCGCTGCTGCGGCTGTTCCGGCGCAAGCGGGACTGAGGTCGGCCACCGCCCGGACCGGAAAGGGCCACCGCGCGGGCTCGGGCGGTTCCACCTGGCAGGCCGGTCCGGGCCGGGTCAAGGAGTCGTGCGCATCGTTTCAAATGGCGGGAATCATTTACCGTGCGTGCCGAAACCGCATGCGCACTGTTACTCAAATAGGAAAATCGGCCATTTCGGGCTCCCGCGGGATTGCTCGGCCGGGCGCGGCCGATCGGCGCGCGTCGCCATGGCCTCGCGCTGGGGCGGAAATCACTCCGATTTCGGGCGGGCCGCTCGACGTTCGGGCCGGCGGCTCGGCGAGTGTCCATGTCGTACGGTGCGTGAGCTGGGGCATCGCCAGGTTTACCGGCACTTCCTCCACGTTTTTCCCGCACTTTCCCGTGTTGAACAGTCATCGCGCATTGCGGCCGTGTGAATGATGGCAAAGTCCCATTGCGTGCGTCATCACACTCCCGCTCGGATCGCTCCCAATTCTCGGGAAAACACCAGCTAAGGCCTGTCAAGATGCAGATCTTGGAAGGTGTCGACGCACGTCGCGAAGGGGTGGCGGGTTCTAGCCATGCCTTTGTTTCCAGCTGGGCCCGGTAGCTACGTTTTCGGCATCCGAGTCAATTAGAGCAATCGACTCCAGTGCCGGGCGGTGCGTCCGCCGGAAACGTGTCGGTTCGTGACGGAGGTAATCCCGTGAAGAAAATGCTGTTCGGTGCCGGCGCCGGTCTCTCCGCCGCGGCACTCGTGGTCGCAGCGGTTCCCGCACTCGCCGCCGCCCCGCAGGCCGACCTCGCCCCGCTGACCATGCACACGGCCAACGCCGCCGGTGCCGGTGACTCCTTCGTGGTGAACCTGAAGGACGGCGCCAACGCCGCCGACGTCGCCAAGGAACTGGGCGTGCAGACCGAGCACGTCTACAACAGCACCCTCAACGGCTTCTCGGCCTCGCTGAGCCCGCAGCAGCTGCACGACGTGCGCGCCAGCCAGGCCGTCGAAGGCGTGTCGCAGAGCTTCCGCATCCAGGTCGAGGCGCCGCACGCCGCCGCCGTCGGCTCCTGGGGCCTGGACCGGCTGGACCAGCCGGAGCTGCCGCTGGACGACACCTACGCCCCGGCGCAGACCGGTGCGGGCGTCACCGCGTACGTCATCGACACCGGCCTCGCCGTCGACCACCCCGACTTCGAAGGCCGCGCCAAGTTCGGCTTCGACGCCACCGGTGGCGACGGCGGCGACGTCCAGGGCCACGGCACGCACACCGCGGGCACCATCGCCTCCAAGACCTACGGCGTGGCCCCCGGTGCCGAGCTGGTCGGCGTGAAGGTCCTCGGCGACGACGGAAGCGGCACCAGCGCCGACATCATCGCCGGCATGGACTGGGTCGCCCAGAACGCCAACGGCCCGTCCGTGGCGAACATGTCGCTCGGCGGCAGCAAGGACCCGGCGCTGGACGAGGCCGCCACCGGCCTGGTCGACGCGGGCGTGTTCCTGGCCGTCGCGGCCGGCAACGAGTCGCAGGACGCGGAGAACGTCTCCCCGGCCAGCGCGGAGGGCGTGTTCACCACGGCGGCCTCCGACATCAGCGACACCTCGGCCGAGTTCACCAACTTCGGCGCGACCGTCGAGGGCTACGCCCCCGGCGTGGACATCACCTCGACCGTCCCCGGTGGCGGCACCGAGGCGATGGACGGCACCTCGATGGCCAGCCCGCACGTGGCCGGTGCCGGTGCGCTGTTCCTCGAAGCCAACCAGGGCGCGGCTCCGGCTGACGTGATCAAGGGCCTGCAGGGCGGCGCCTCGGTCGGCGTCGTCCAGGGCGCCCCGCAGGGCACCATCGCCGACCTGCTCCAGGTCGACGCGGGCTGACGCTCCGCAAGAAACCGGTGTGGCCGGGTATCGACCCGCGAGGCGATGCCCGGCCACCTTCTTGACCCTCTTCTTGATCGGTCAATGCCGACCGCCGATTCCCACGCGCGATGAGCGCGGACAGGTGGTCGTCCGTGGTGCCCCGCACCGCGTGGAACCACCTGATGCAGACATTGGTTCGCGGTCCTGGCACTGACCAGAGGAAGTGCGGCTGAGGTGTATCAACTCTTTCTGGCGTTCGACGGCTTCGTCCCGGCGCTGACGGTCCTGTTCCCGCTCGCGGTGCTCGTCGCCGCCGTGTCCGGCACGGTGCGCAGCAACAACCTCCGATCGGTCTCCCCGCTGCACGATCCGCTGATCGACGCGGTGCTCGTGTTCGCGGTGATGTTCACCGCCTACCTGGTGTTCTACCCGCAGCCCGAGATCGCGGAGCGGGTCCGGATGGAGATCGGCAACGACCTGTACACGGCGCTGCGGGCGGCTCCCGGCGATGTGCGGCCCTGGGTGCAGCTGGCCGGGAACCTGGTGCTGCTGCTGCCGATGGCGACCCTGGTGCCGCTGCGGGTCCGCTGGTTCGACAACCTCGGCAAGATCGTCATCGGCGGGCTGATGACGGCGCTGACGATCGAGACCGTGCAGTTCTTCTTCATCCCCGGCCGGGTCGCCTCCACCGACGACGTCGTGCTCAACACGCTCGGCGCGTCCATGGGCGGCCTCGTGGTGTGCGCCCGCTGGTGGCGCGCTCAGGGCCAGCTCCCCGGCCCCAACCACCGCAGCGTCGAGCCGGACGAGGCGCAGACGACGGTGTGGCGGATCATCGAGAAGATCGAGCAGGAGCGCGTTCCCGGCGTGCGGCGCCCGGACACCGCCACGGTGCGCGTCGCGACCCGGCAGAGCCGCGAGCGCAACGCGGTGCCGGTGCGCCGGCCCGGCGCCCCGCTCCCGGCCGAGGCGCGCGGAACCGCCGCGCGCCGCCCGGCGGTGGCGAACGTCCCGGCTCCCGCGAAGGCCCCGGCCCAGGACGGCCGCATCCCCGCGAACGCGGCACCGCGCGAGGGACGGGTGCCGTCCCCCGCCGCCATCGAGCGGGCTTTCCCGGCCGCGGCGAACGCCTCGGGCGGGCGGCCCCGCCAGGGCGTGCCCGCCGGTCGCACTCCCGCGCGGCGTTCCTGACACCGGTGGCCGGGTGACCCGCGCCCGGCCACCCGGCCACCGGCACCACCCGGCCGGACGCGCCCTCGGCCGGATGGGGCTCAGCGGCGCCGCGCCTACTTCCCGCGCGGCGCCTGCTTCGGAGTTCCCTGCAAGGCCTGGTTGCGGGCGCTGAACGAGCGTCCGAGGGCGGCCACCTCCCGCTCCATCTCCGGCATGATCTTGCGCAGCGACGGGGCCATGATCCGCGCGACCAGCTTCGAGGCGGGCAGGTTGCGCAGCCAGTGCATCAGCATCACCGGGCGCGGCACGTACACCCGGCGGGAGCGGCGCTCCACGGCGTCGGCGAACGCGATGGCGCACTTCTCCACGGTCGTGGTGGCGTGCATCGGCCACGGCAGGCGCTTGCGCATCTCCCGGAAGCTCGGCAGGTCCGCCTTCGCGTCGCGCACCAGGTCGGTGTCGATCCACGACGGGTGGGCGCTGCCGACCGCGACGCCGAGGTGGGCGACCTCGGAGCTCAGCGCGCTGGCCAGGGCCTCCGCGCCCGCCTTGCTCGCGGTGTAGGCGGCCATGCCGCCCATCGGGGCGAACGCCGACAGCGAGGACACGACCAGGACGTAGCCGCGCTGCTCGATCACGTGCGGCAGCGCGAGGCGCGCGGTGTGGAAGACGCCGTTGATGTTCACGTCGATCGTCTTGGTGAACGCGTGCGGGTCGCCGTTCTGCACGGTGCCGAACGGCGCGATGCCCGCGTTGGCGATCACCACGTCGATCCGGCCGTGCGCGGCGACGGTGCCGTCGATGGCGGCCTGGAGGGAGTCGGGGTCGGTGACGTCGGCCTCGAACCAGGTGTGGCCGTCGCCGAGTTCGGCGGTGACGGCTTTGAGCTCATCGGGTTCGAGCCCGGTCAGCGAGAGCCGGGCGCCGCGACGGGCGAGCTCCCTGGCGGTCTGCGCACCGATGCCGCGCGCGGCACCGGTGATCAGGACGACTTTGCCGGACATCGTTGACGGCATGCGCACTCCCGGAACGTGGATCAGCGTCACCTACTCCGAGGTAGGCTACCGGCAGTAGCTTACTTTCGGTAGGTCCAGGCGCGCGGACTCCGCTCAGCCTGTGGATGAACGCCGAACCTGTGGACGACTCCCGCGATTTCGCGAGAGATCGAACGCCCCCGGCCACGTCCCCTGCGCAGCCTCACCTGCGTCGATGCCGCTGCTGGCCGGACTCGTGCGGCGCTCCGGGTTCTCGCGAGATCGCGACGGGACGGACCAGGTTCAGAGCGGTTCAGAGGGCGGTGAGGTCGGCTCGCTCGACGTCGCGGCCGTCCAGGATCCGCTCCGCCAGCGAGCGCATCTGGGTCGCCGAACCCTCCTCCAACTCCGCCTGGGCCAATTGCTCCCCGCCGTCGTAGAGACCGGCCATGGCCTCCTTGAACGGCCCCGTGAACTCCGGGCCGCGGGCCTGCCGCAGCCGGTCCACCAGCTCCGCGCTCGGCATCCCCGGCACCCGGGACTCCCCGGCGACGAGATCCTCGGGCGCGCTGCCGGACGGAACGTCCTCGGTGTCGGTGAGCCAGCGGGTCAGCTCGTCGGCCTGGGCCTGCCGGTCCCGCTGGATCCCCGCCGCGTAGGCGGCGACCTCGGGATCGCCGGAGTCGGCCGCCAGCTCGGTCAGCTCCAGCAGCTGCTGGTGGTGCGCCAGCAGCTGCCGGGCGAACTCCTGATCGGTGCTCGTGTGCGCCGCGTCCTCCTGCTCCTCGGTCTCCGGCGCGTCCGCGCCGGGCGGCTCCGAGGAGTCCGCGGCCGGTGGCGGGGCGGGCTGCTCCGCGGGGCCGCAGCCGGTGAGCGCCAGCCCGCAGGCCAGCGCCGCGCCGACCAGCAGCCGCGGCGCGCGCGCCCGGCCCCGGGCGGGGGAAACGCCTGGTCCGGCGGTCGTCGGGCCGCCGGGCGCGTGCCGGCTCGGCGACCACGCGCGGCCGGGCGGTGCGGTCCGCGTTGGCCGGTGCCGGTGGAACGAGGCTCGCTGCACGTGCCGCCCTCTCCCAGGGTGGTGGTCGGGTCCGGCCGGGCCCGCAGGCATCGCCGACCGGGGCTGTCGCGCTCCAGGCTAACGATCGAGAAGCGCTCACCCGCCAGGGTGCGCCGCGCCGGTGGCCGACGCGAGGTGTCGCCTCGCTCTCACCACGGATGACCTTGCGCGAGTCGATGACTAGGGTGGCTACGGCCCGGCCGCAGGCACGTGCGGCGGTCGGACTACTATCCGCAGACGGCAGCGATCGTGCCGGGCGCAGGCCACCTGGTACCTGGGCGCGTCGCAGCCGACGCGCCGACCCGACCGGGTCGGGCGGTCCCGTTCGCGGGCCCGCGCAATCACGAGGAACAGTGCAGGAGGCACCGTGACGGCCGTCGCGCCACAGCCGATAGCCACGCGCCCCTATCCGGCGCGCCAAACGGTCAAGGGGTCGTTCCTGGCGCGGATGTTCCGCACCACCGACCACAAGCAGATCGGCATCCTCTACCTCGTCACCTCGATCGCCTTCTTCATCGTGGGCGGGTTGATGGCGATGCTGATCCGCGGGGAGCTGGCCGTTCCCGGGATGCAGTTCTTGTCCCAGGAGCAGTACAACCAGCTGTTCACGATGCACGGCACGATCATGCTGCTGCTGTACGCGACGCCGATCTTGTTCGGCTTCGCGAACTACATCCTGCCGCTGCAGATCGGTTCGCCGGACGTCGCGTTCCCGCGCCTGAACGCGTTCGGCTACTGGCTCTACCTGTTCGGTGGGCTCGTGGTCGTCAGCGGGTTCCTGCTGCCGGGCGGTGCCGCGGACTTCGGCTGGTTCGCCTACACCCCGCTCTCGGACGCCCTGCACTCGCCGGGCCACGGCGCGGACTTCTGGGTCGCCGGCCTGGCCGTCTCCGGTCTGGGCACGATCCTCGGTGCGGTCAACATGATCACCACCGTGGTCTGCCTGCGCGCACCGGGCATGACCATGTGGCGGATGCCGATCTTCACCTGGAACATCCTGGTGACGAGCGTGCTGATCCTGATGGCCTTCCCGATCCTCACCGCGGCCCTGATGGGTCTGCTGGCGGACCGGCAGCTCGGTGCCCACGTGTTCGACCCCGCCAACGGCGGCGTGATCCTCTGGCAGCACCTGTTCTGGTTCTTCGGACACCCCGAGGTCTACATCGTCGCGCTGCCGTTCTTCGGCATCGTCTCGGAGATCTTCCCGGTGTTCAGCCGCAAGCCGCTGTTCGGCTACACCGGCCTGGTGTACGCGACGCTGGGCATCGCGGCCCTGTCGGTCGTCGTGTGGGCGCACCACATGTACGCGACCGGCGCGGTGCTGCTGCCGTTCTTCTCGTTCACCACGTTCCTCATCGCCATCCCGACGGGCATGAAGTTCTTCAACTGGATCGGCACCATGTGGCGCGGCCAGCTGACGTTCGAGACGCCGATGCTGTTCAGCGTCGGGTTCCTGGCGACGTTCCTGTTCGGCGGTCTGACCGGCGTCCTGCTGGCCGCCCCGCCGATCGACTTCCACGTCTCCGACACGTACTTCGTGGTCGCGCACTTCCACTACGTGCTCTACGGCACGATCGTGTTCGCGACCTTCGCCGGCATCTACTTCTGGTTCCCGAAGATGACGGGCCGGATGATGGACGAGCGGCTCGGGAAGATCCACTTCTGGTTGACGTTCATCGGCTTCCACACCACGTTCCTGGTGCAGCACTGGCTGGGCAACGAGGGCATGGTCCGCCGGTACGCCGACTACCTGGAATCCGACGGCTTCACCGCGCTGAACACGCTGTCCACCGTGGGCGCGTTCATCCTCGGCGCGTCGATGCTGCCGTTCCTGTGGAACGTGTTCAAGAGCTACCGCTACGGCGAGATCGTGAACGTCGACGACCCGTGGGGCTACGGCAACTCCCTGGAGTGGGCCACGTCCTGCCCGCCGCCGCGGCACAACTTCACCGAGCTGCCCCGGATCCGCTCCGAGCGCCCGGCCTTCGAACTGCACTACCCGCACGTCGCGGACCGGATGCGCCTCGAAGCCCACGTCGGCCTCACCGGCAAGCCGCTCGCGCACGCCGCTCCCTCGGAGAAGGCGGCGCAGGCCGTGGTCCCGCCCGAGCAAGGCGGGGACCGCGACGCCACCGAGAAGTAACCGCTCACCGCGAGCGCAACGTGATGTGCGCGCTAGTGCCGCACCGCACGGCTGTGCCAAGGTGAGTCGGCTCTGAACGACGAGCCCCGGCAGACCCCGGTCTGCCGGGGTTTCTCGTGTTCCCGACCGGAAAGGAGTGCCCGCAGCCGTGAGCACGCCGAATCCCACCACCGTGCTGATCACCGTGACCGGACAGGACAAGCCGGGAGTCACCTCCGTGCTGTTCGCCGCCCTCACCGCGCACGGGGTGGACATCGTCGACGTCGAACAGGTCGTGATCCACGACCGGCTGGTGCTCGGTGTGCTCGTGTCGACCGACCGGGACCCGGAACACCTGCAGGAAGCCGTGGAGCAGGCGATGGCGACCGTCGGCATGGCCGTGGACGTGCTGATCGGCGCTCCCGACGGCGACCCGGCGAAGCTGGCGCCCACCCACGTGGTCGTCGTGCTGGGACACCCGGTCTCGGCGCGCAGCTTCACCGAGGTCGCGCGCAGGCTGGCCGCGATGAACGTCAACATCGACTCCATCCGCCGCGTCGCCGACTACCCGGTGACGGGACTGGAACTGCAGGTCACCGCCCCCGACTCCACCGAGGAGATGGGCGCGGCGCTGACCTCGGAGATGGGCGAGCTCTCCGCCGGGCTCGGCGTGGACGTGGCCGTCGAACGCGCCGGCCTGACCAGGCGGGCGAAGCGGCTGGTCGTCTTCGACGTGGACTCCACGCTCATCCAGGGCGAGGTCATCGAGATGCTCGCCGCGAAGGCCGGCTGCGAGGACGCCGTCCGCGAGGTCACCGAACGCGCCATGCGCGGCGAACTGGACTTCGCCGAGTCGCTGCGCGAGCGGGTCGCGGTCCTCGAAGGCCTGCCCGCGACGGTGCTCGACGAGGTGGCGGCCGACCTGGAACTCACCCCCGGCGCCCGCACCACGGTGCGCACGCTGCGCAGGCTCGGGTTCCACACCGGCGTCGTCTCCGGCGGCTTCACGCAGATCATCGACCACCTGGTGGCCGAGCTCGGACTCGACTTCAGCGCGGCCAACGAGCTGGAGATCGTCGACGGCAAGCTCACCGGCCGGGTCATCGGCGAGATCGTCGACCGCCCCGGCAAGGCGCACGCGCTGCGGCGGTTCGCCGAGGAGTTCGGGGTGCCCTCCGGGCAGTGCGTCGCCGTGGGCGACGGCGCGAACGACATCGACATGCTCTCCGCGGCCGGGCTCGGCATCGCGTTCAACGCGAAACCCGCGCTGCGCGAGGTCGCCGACACCGCGCTCTCGCACCCGTTCCTGGACGCGATCCTGTTCGTGCTGGGCGTGACGCGCGCCGAAGTGGAGCTCGCCGACGCCGAGGACGGCGTGGTGCGGCGGGTTCCGCTCGAAGCGTGACGCGCAACGTGGCCCCACCCGCGCTCGTTCTCCAGGCGGGCACATCGATCACGACAGGGCAAGGGGCGCGAGCATGACCGGGACCGAACTGGACGAGGTGTCGCTGCGCATCGAAGCGACGCCGGAACAGGTCTGGGACCTGCTCTCCGACATCACCCGGATGCCGGAGTGGAGCCCGAACCTGGCCCGCTGCACGTGGCGCGGACGCGTCCGCGAACCGGTGGCGGGGGCGCGGTTCATCGGGTTCAACAAGCCCGGCATCCCCACGCCGAACGTCGTGGAGCGGGCCGAGCGCGGGCGGGAATTCACCTTCCGCACCACGCTGCACAACACGGTGTGGCGCTACCTGCTCACCGAGGACGGCACCGGCACGCTGGTGACCGAGCAGCGGGACACGTCGCGGACGAAGCACGGGATGCTGGCGCCGCTGTACAAGCTCGTCGGCGGCCGCGAGAAGTTCGCCGAGAACTTCCGCACCGGCATGGAGCAGACCCTCCACCGCCTGAAGACGGCCGCGGAGTCCTAGCCGCGGGGCAGGTTTCGGAGTGAACGGACCGTCCGTCCAATCTCGTTGGACGAACGGTCCGTTCACTCATGCCAGGTGTCCTGCTCGGGCAGCCCTCCTGCGTGCCGCACCGCGCAACGGCACGGCGGTTTCTCGGAGTGAACGGACCGTCCGTCCAATCTCGTTGGGCAGACGGTCCGTTCACCCCGTGTCAGGTGTCCTGCCGAGCCCCGTGTGCGAGCAGCACTGGTACCGGGGCGTGACGGTTCCTGGAGTGAACGGACCGCTTGTCCAATCTGGTTGGGCAGACGGTCCGTTCACTCCGGTGCGTCAGGTCGTCGTCGGGTTCGGGATCGCGGGCAGGTCGACGTGGCCGTTGGAGATGAACGACGGGCGTTGCTCCAGTTCGGTGAACGCCGGGGTCAGGTCCGGGAAGCGGTCGAACAGCGCGGACAACCCGATGCGGGCTTCCAGCCGGGCCAGCTGGGAGCCGACGCAGAAGTGCACCCCGTGGCCGAAGCTGAGGTGCGCCGAATCGGAACGGGCCGGATCGAACAGCTCCCCGTCGGGGTAGTGCGCGGCGTGCCGGTTCGCCGCCAGCAGCCCGGCCACGATCGCCTCGCCCGCCCGGATCGCGTCGCCGCCGGGCAGTGCGATCTCCTCGACGGCGAAGCGCAGCGGCAGGTTCGCGAGCGGCGGCTGCCAGCGCAACGTCTCCTCGACGACCGCGTCCCAGCTCAGGTCGCCCGCTCGGACCGCGGCCAGGTGCCGGGGCTCGGTGAGCAGCTGCGCGATGGCGTGCCCGAGCAGGTTCACCGTCGTCTCGTGGCCCGCCGAGAACATCAGCATCAAGGTGTCGGTCAGCTCGCCGTCCGACAGGCGAGTCCCATCCTCGTCCCGCATCGCCAGCAGGTCGCTGGTCAGGTCGTCGCCCGGGGTCCGGCGGCGGGCGGCGACGTGGTCGCCGAACAACCGGTACAGGGTCTCCATCCCGGACACCATCTGCTCCGGGGTGGTCGTCGTGCTGAAGAAGGACTCCACCAGGCGGCGCATCTCGTCGAGGGCCGAGCGGTCGGTGATGCCGAGCAGTGAGCTGATCACCGCGACCGGCAACGGGTTCGCGAAGCGCTCGCGCAGGTCCACGGCCACACCCGGCGCGGCGGCGGCCACGTCGTCGAGCAGTTCGGTGGTGATCCGTTCGACGTGCGGCTGCAGCTCGCGGATGCGGCGGGCGGTGAACGCGGGTGCGATGAGAGCTCGGAGCCTGCGGTGCTCGGCGCCGTGCGAGTTGAACATGTTCCGCATCGAGACCCAGGTGTGCAGCGGCCAGTCCGGCGGCAGCTCGCGGTACGCGGGCCAGTGCCGGTGCGGATCCTTGGACACGCGGGGGTCGGCGAACAGGGACCGCAGCACGACCGGGTCGGTGACCAGCCACGCCTCCACCTCGCCGGGTAGCACCACGCGCGTCGCCGGACCTCGCCGGCTGAGGCGGGCCGCCTCGGCGTGCAGGTCGCTCCCGGTGGGGTCGAGCGGGTAGGGGCAGGTGGAAGGGTCCATCGATCGGCTCCGCGGTGTCGTCCTCGCACGTCGTGGATGACGCGAACCCAGCATGGGGCGATCAGGCTCCGCTCGGTGACCGTCGACGGGGTGAAGCTCCGTCGCCGTTCGGACGCATCGGTTCCACGCCCCGGCACGCCTGAACCCGTCCGAAGGCGGTGGACGGCGCCCGGGTGGGCGGGACTTCGCGGAGTGAACGGACCGTTCGTCCAATCCCGTTGGACGAACGGTCCGTTCACTCAGATCGGAGCCCCGCTGGCGGCCCCCGGGTGAGCCCAGATGCGGGTGGCGAGGTTTTCGAGTGAACGGACCGTTTGTCCAGTCACGTTGGTCGAACGGTCCGTTCACTCGGTTCGGAGCCCTGCTGACGGCTCGGGCGATCGGTGTGTTGCGGGGCGAGCGGGTGGTGAGCTTTGTGAGTGAACGGACCGTTTGCCCAGTCGCGTTGGTCGAACGGTCCGTTCACTCCGGTCGGGTGTGAGCGATCCCCTGTGGTCGGGGTGGGGTGGGCGCGGTCGGGGTGGGGATAATCGGGGTGTGTTCGATGCCGCTGTGCTGAATCCCTTGCTGACCCGCTACGCGTCCTGGCTGGCGATGCCGACGGAGCTGACCGCGGACACCTCCGACGAGGATCCGGAGCAGGTCGTGCTGATGCCGATGGTGCTGCGAATCGAGCGCGCCGAGCCGCCGCGCCGCACCGCGCTGCTGGAGGCCGCGGCGTCGGCGGCGCTCGCGGTGTGCCTGGACGAGCGGGCCAAGCCCGGCGGTGAGTGGCACGAGCCGGTGCACCACTGGATCTCGGGCCGCATCCGCAAGGTGTCGCGGCGGGCGCGGGGCGCGCACTGGGCGGCGGTGCAGGAGTTGCCGGGGCGCACGGTGGAGGTGGACGGAGCCGAGGTGCGGGCGTTCCTGCCGTCGCGGGTCGCGGACATGCCGAAGGAGCTGACGCGGCTGCAGATCTCCGGCAGCGAGCTCGACGCGGACGAGCCCGGCCCGCCCGCGGTGGGGGAGCCGGTGCTGTGGTTGAACCCGGACGTGGCGATGAGCGCGGGGAAGTCCGCTGCCCAGGTCGGTCACGCCACGATGTTCCTGGCTGCGTTGCTGCACGGCGAGCACCGCGATGACGAGGTGGCGCGGTGGTCGGCGGCGGGGCTGCCGTGCTCGGTCCGGGTGGCCGACGGGGCGACTTGGCGGCGGTTGCTGCCGGGCGAGGACGCGGAGACCGCGTGGCGCCGCCACGGTGTCGCGGCGGTCCGTGACGCGGGTTTCACCGAGATCGATCCCGGCACGGTCACCGTCCTCGCCCAGTGGCCGCGGCCGTCCGCAACGGCCTGAGCGGCGGCGTTCAGGCCGTGGGGTGCGGGCTGCTCGCGCGGCGCGCGTTCAGGACGGCGTCGAGGAGGTCGAGGATCTGCCTGCGGAGTTCGGGCAGGTCGCCCAGCGCTTCGTCCTCGATGGCGACCAGCACTCGTTCGTTGACCGAGGCCAGCAGCGACTGCCATTGCGCGGCGGTGAACTCGGCGTCCGCGGAGTTGCGGGCGAGCATTTCGGCCCACTGCCGGTACGCGTCCCGGCGGCGCCGCATCCCTTCCTGCCCGACGCGGACGATCTCGACGAGCAGCACCCGGGCCAGCTCCGGGTCGTCGAGGACGACGCGCAGGTAGACGTCCATGCCGGTGAGCATCCGGTGCTGCCCGTAGGGCTGGTCGCGGACGGCTTCGCTGATCGCGTCGACCAGTTTCGACGTGGCGGCCTCGTAGGCGTCGAGGAAGCACTCCTGCTTGTCCGCGAAGTGCTCGTAGAACGTGCGCCGCGAGACCTGCGCTTCGCGGACGATGTCGGCGACCTTCGCGCCGTCGTAGCCGTTCGCGGCGACGGCGCGGACCGCGCCGATGCGCAGCTTCCTGCGGTGGTGGTCCCACGCCCCTTCGGCGCGGGGGCCGGGCGGTAGCCGCGGGCCGCGCTCGGGAAACAGCGGGTCGACCTCGGTCATGCCTTCAAAATAGCGCCCCGGCCGCGTCCGATACGCGGCATTCGGGCTCGGTGCGGGCGGGCTCACGCCCGAGGCCGCGCATGAGTCCGCCCGAGAGCGTCTGCGACATCTCGTCGCGAAGGTCTGGCGGCCTGGAAGTCGTCAAGGCCAAGTGCTCTCGGGCGGCTCATCCGGGTGATCCCGGCAACGCCGATGGTCCCGCGGCACGAGGTGGCGGGCCAGGGTCGAAAGTCCCAGTTCAGCGAGCGGATTCGCAGACGACGACCGGGATCGTGCGGTCGGTCCAGGACTGGTACGAGTCGAAATCGGCGTAGAGCTCCAAGAGCTTCGCCCACAGCTCGGCCCGTTCCGGTCCTTCGGCGACCCGTGCCCGCAGCCGCTGCACGTCCTTGCCGATCTGCACCGTGACCTCGGGGTTCGCGGTGATGTTGTGGTACCAGGCGGGATGCTTGGGCAGGCCGCCCTGGGAGGCGACGAGCACCACCCGCTGCCCGTCGCGCAGGTACAGCAGCGGCGTGGTGCGGTCCTGCCCGCTCTTGCGCCCGGTCGTGGTCAGCAGGCAGGTCGGCACCCCGCGCCGCCAGGCGCTGCCGATGCGCCACCGGCCGCCGACGCGCCCGCCGGTGGCGCGGTACGCGCGCACGTGCGCCTGCGACATCACCCGCATCACCTTGGGCACCAGCGGGGAATCGAGCTGCCGCGGTCTGCGCATGGCGAGTCCTCCTGCTCTCGGCCTGGACGGACCGAGCAGGCCCGTCGGTGGCAAGCGGTGCTTTCGGCTGTGCGGCGGGGAGTCCGCGTCCTTGGGTCTCGGCCAAACGCTTGCTAGGGTCATTGAAGCAGCTGCAGCAAGGCGCGTCGATCTCCATCCGGGCTCCGTCCACGCATCGCCGCCGCGGGCTCCGCCGAACCCCGGCGCGGAGAGGAAATTCCTTGCGACACGGCATCGTGCTGTTCACCAGCGATCGCGGGATCACGCCGGGACCGGCCGCGCAGGCGGCCGAGCAGGCCGGTTTCGACACCTTCTACGTCCCCGAGCACACCCACATCCCGATCAAGCGGACGGCCGCGCACCCCGGTACCGGTGGTGCCGACCTGCCGGACGACCGCTACCTGCGCACCTTGGACCCCTGGGTGAGCCTGAGCGCCGCGGCCGCGCTGACCTCGCGGATCCGGCTGGCCACGGCGGTGGCGCTGCCGGTCGAGTCCGATCCGATCACGCTCGCCAAGACGATCGCCTCGCTGGACTGGCTCTCCGGCGGGCGGGTCGTGCTCGGTGCGGGGTTCGGCTGGAACACCGATGAGCTAGCCGACCACCACGTGCCCGCGCACCGGCGGCGGGCCGCGCTGCGCGAGCACCTCGAGGCGATGCGCGCGCTGTGGACCGAGGAAGAGGCCTCCTACTCCGGCGAATTCGTCCACTTCGGACCGTCATGGGCGTTCCCGAAGCCCGCGCGCATCCCCGTCCTGATCGGCGCGGGCGCGGGACCGAAGACGTTCGCCTGGATCGCCGCGCACGCCGACGGCTGGATCACGACGCCCGCCGACACCGACGTGGCCGCGAACGCGGAGCGGTTGCGCGCGGCGTGGACGGGGGCTGGGCGGACCGGCGCACCGGAGATCCACGTGCTGGCGACCCGGAAACCGACGCCGGACCTGCTCGCGGAATGGGCGGGCTGCGGCGTCACCGAAGCGATCTGGGGACTGCCGGACAAGTCCGCAGACGAGGTGCGGGCGTTCCTCCCCCGGCACGCCGAGCGGCTCGGCATCGGCCCTCCGGCACCGGGGGAGTGAGCGTGGTCCGTCAGTCGTCGCCGACGCCGCGGGCCGCGAGCGCCTCGCCCAGCTCGTCGGAGTGGCGCAGGGTGCGGACCAGGAACGGGACCGCGAACGCCGACAGCGACCGCTCGGCGTTGCGGGCGCGCTGCGCCTCGCGGGTCTCCGTCGCGATGCTCGACAGGGCCGCGACGGCCTGCAACGTCAGCCCCACCAGCAGGCCCACCCGCTCCGGGCGGACGCCGACCCGGCGCAGCGGCCCGAGCCCGCGCTCCACCGCGGTGACCAGGTCGTCCACCCGGGTGGTGAGGGTGAACAGGTTGGCGGCGCCGAGTGCGGCGACCAGCCGCAGCGCCACCACCGCGGCCTGGTCCGGACCGAGCATCCACCACTGCAGCATGAAGATCACCGCGAGCAGCGGCAGCAGCAACCGGGAGGCCTGCCAGCACCGGCGCGGCGGGATCCGGGCGAGCGCGTAGCCCGCGACCACGACCGCCGCGACCACGGCCAGCGGCAGCGCCGAACCGAGCAGGAAGATCAGCACCGCGAAGCCGAGCAGCAGCACGAACTTCACCCCGGCAGGCGTCCGGTGCACCGGGCTGGACCCGGGTTCGTACAGGCCGAGGGGGCTCACCCGATCAGCTCCCGGTAGTGCGACAGCGCGGCCTCCGGGACGTCGTCGGCGACGATCCGCCCCTGGTCGAGCACCACGACCCGGTCGAAACCGTCCAGCAGGTGCAGGTCGTGGGTCACCAGCACCACCTGCTGCGGCAGCTCCCGCAGCAGCTCCATGAAGTGGCGCTTGTTGCGCAGGTCCAGCAGCGTCGTCGGCTCGTCGCAGACCAGCACGTCCGGTTCCAGCACCAGCATCGAGCACAGCGCCAGCAGCTGCTTCTGCCCGCCGGAGAGCTGGTGCGCGGGGTGCTCGGCGTAGCCCGCGAGGCCGTGCCGGGCCAGCACCTCGGCGGCCCGGCGTTCCCGCTCGGCTTTCGGGATGCCGTGCCTGCGCAGCGAGAACGCCACGTCCTCACCGGCGGTCGGCATCACGATCTGGCTGTCCGGATTGGTGAACACGAAACCGACGCGCTTGCGCACCGCGCGCCCGTCGCGCGCCGGGTCGAGCCCGTCGACCAGCACCCGGCCGCTCGTCGGCGCCACCAGGCCGTTGATCATGCGGGCCAGCGTGGACTTGCCGGAGCCGTTCGCTCCGACGAACGCCACCCGCTTCTCGCCCAGCCGCAGATCGACGCCCTCCAGCACCGAGTGCTCGCCGTAGGCGTGCGCGATGTTCTCGAACTCGATCAATCCACTCGCTCCCACACCGTCGCCACGCCCAGCCCTCCGCCGGAGGACAAGGCCGCCACCCCGGTGCGCGGCCCGTTCTCGCGCACCATGCGGCTGAACAATCGCACCACCAGGACCGCGCCCGACGCTCCCCAGGGGTGGCCGAGCGCGATGGCGCCGCCGTCCGGGCTCACGACGCGCTCGTCGATGCCTGCCGCGTCCGCGCAGGCCAGCACCTGCCCGGCGAAGGCCTCCGTGAACTCGACGAGCTCCGGAACCGGACGATCCCGCAGCACGTGGCGCAGCGCGGGCACCGCGCCCAGGCCGAGGCGGTTCGGATCGACGCCCGACGTGCGCTCGGCGACCAGGCGCAGCCCCGGCACGCCCAGGCGGCGGCGTTCCCGCTCGGTGGTGAGCAGCACGGCCGCGGCCCCGTCGCTGACGCCGCAGGAGTTCGCGGCGGTCGCGGTGCCGTCGGGGGTGAACGCGGGCCGGAACCGCGCCAGCCGCTGCGGGACGAACCCGCGCCGGGGCCGTTCGTCGCGCCCACCGCCCACGTCGACCAGTTCCGCGTCGAACCGGCCCGCGTCCTGCGCGGCGACCGCGCGGGCGTGGCTGCGCGCCGCGAACTCGTCCTGCCGCTCGCGGGAGATCCCGGCCTCGGCCGCGACCACGTCCGCCGCCGGACCCATGTCCGGATCGCCGAGATCGGCGGGCGCGAACGGGGCGCGCGAGTAGAACCGCGGCGGTTCCCCAGCGGACCGCGGCCGGTGCGCCCGCCACGGCGCGGTCGACGCGCTCTCCACCCCGCCCGCCAGGTAGTGCTCACCGGCGCCGCCGCGCAGCATCGCGGCGGCCGTGAGGATCGAGCTGAGGCCGCTGGCGCACTGCCGGTCCACCGTCATGCCGGGGACGCCGACCCCGAACCCGGCGCGCAACGCCGCCACCCGCGCCGGATTGCCGCCCGGCCCCATCACGTTGCCGAGCAGCACGTCGTCCACCGACTCCAAGCCCGCATCGTGCAGGGCGGCGGTGAGCACGGGCGCGGCGAGCCGTTCCGCGGTCAGGTTCCGCAGCACGCCGCCCACCTCGCCGATGGGGCTGCGCCGAGCGGCGATCACCACCGGGTCGCGATCGTTCACCGCAGCTCCTCCGCGTCGAGAGCGCTCTCGCGCAGCGCCTCGGCGATGTCGGCGCGCGCCGGTTTGCCGGAGCCGGTGCGGGGCAGGGCGGACATCGCGAGCCAGCGCCTCGGCCGCTTCGCGGGTTCCAGGTGGCGCGTCCCGGCGCGCAGCTCGGCGCGCGTCGGCGCGGCGAGCGGGTCAACCTCCAGCACGGCCGTGACCAGCGCGCCGAGCCGCCGGTGCGGCGTGCCCGCCACCACCACGTCCCGCACGCCGCCGCAGGCGCGCAGCGCCGACTCGACCTCTTCGGCGACGACGAGGGAGCCGCCGGTGCTGATCGTGGAACCGGTCCGGCCCAGCACGCTCACCGTGCCGTCCTCGTGGCGCACCGCGCGGTCGCCGACGCTGGACCAGCCCGGTTCCGCCGCGTCGAGCACGCCGCGGCGCAGGTGGCCGACGAAGGTCAGCTCCGAGCGGACCCACAGCACGCCGCCGGTCTCCGCGGGCAGCGAATTCCCCGCCGCGTCCCGGACGTCGACGTCCACCAGCGGGCGCAACCGCGGCGCACCGCGGCGCGCGGCGATCAGCGAATGCTCCGCGGAGCCGTAGTACTCCAGCAGCTCGCAGCCCGGCAGCAGCCGCCGCAGCCGCTGCTCCAGCACGCCGTCCACCCCGGCGCCGCCGCAGACGATCAACCGCAGCGCGCATGCCGCGCGCAGCTCCGGGCGGCGCTCCCACACCGACAGCAGCGCGGCGAGCATCGCCGGAACCAGGTGAACCACGGTGGCGTCCCGGCACTGCTCGGCGGCGGCGGTCGCCGACCACTTCGGCAGCAGCCGCACCTCGCGGTCCTGGTGCAGGGAGTGCAGCGCCCCGAACAGGAACAACGAGGAGCTCAGCGGTCCGGGCACCAGCACCACGTCGTCGCGGCGCAGCACCACGTCCAGCGCCGCGAAGCTCGCCAGCCACGACGCGCGGGTGCGGACCAGCACCTTCGGCGAGCCGCTGCTGCCGGAGGTCGTGGGCAGGTAGAAGTGCGTGCGCTCATCACCGCGGGCCGCGACGGGCTCCGCCTCCGCAGGGGCGCCGGACACGACCGCGCCGGGACTCGCGTCGGCCAGCACCGACTCCGGACGCGACCACTCCGGGTCCACGACCAGCGTCGCCGCGCCCGCCAAGTCCGCGCCCAGCAGCCAGCACAGGCGGTGCACCGGATTCGGCTCGTCCACCGCGATCCGCGCCACCCCGTCCAGCCGCCGCGCGGCGCCGTGCGCGCGGCGCAGCAGCTCCGCGCCGGTGAGCGCGGTCCCCGGCGACGACACCCCCGCCGTGAGCGGGCCGGTGCCCAGGATCGGCGGGATCATTCAGCTCCCGGCCGGGCGGGACGTCGCGACCGGCAGCGCGCGGTGCACAGCCGCCGCCACCAGCGACACCAGCACCAGCTTCACCGCGTCGCCCGGCAGGAACACCAGCGACTGCACCGCGGCGGCACCGAGATCACCCGTGAACGCCGCCCAGTACGGGATGCCCACCAGGTAGTCCACCGCGATGCCCGCGAAGTTCGCCACCAGCAGCAGCGGCAGACCCGGGCGCGGCAGCCCGCGCTGGACGATCAACCCCACCACGACCGCCGACAGCAGCCAGCCCAGCACGAACCCGCCGCTCGGGCCCGCGAACGGGGCGATGCCGCCGCGCCCGCCCGACAGCAGCGGCAGGCCGATCGCCACCAGGGCCAAGAACAGCAGCACCGACGCGCCGGCGCGCCGGGCGCCGAGGATGCTGCCCGCCAGCAGCGGCCCCATGTTCTGCAGCACCACCGGTACCGCGGCGCCCGCGATGAACAGACCGGGGAACAGTCCGAGCACGGCGATGAACGCCGCGAACACCACTGTCCTGGCCAGGTCAGCGGCCGGTTGGGCGGTGCGTTGTCCAGGCACGACGACTCCTCACGCCGATCACGGGTCGATGCGAACGTACCCGGCTCACCACTGGGAACAGAAAAGTTCCGACCACATTGTGGACGCCCCACACCCCGCCCCCGCCCACCCGGAGACCCAGCCCACACCAGCCCCACCCGCGATCGGAGTGAACGGACCGTTCGTCCAATCCCCTTGGACGAACGGTCCGTTCACCCCACGTCGAGCACGGCCTCCGCACCGTCGGCTCCCGCTGCGATCCGGAGGCCGGATTGAGTGAACGGACTGTTCGTCCAATCCCGTTGGACAAGCGGTCCGTTCACTCCGAGAAGCTCCGCCGATCGGTGAGCGCTGCCGGAGTGGGGGCCGGGTTGAGTGAACGGACTGTTCGACCGATGCCGTTGGACAAGCGGTCCGTTCGCTGCGCGAAGCTCCGCGCCGATCAGTGAGCGTGGCCGTGGCCGGTTGAGTGAACGGACTGTTCGTCCAATGTCGTTGGACGAACGGTCCGTTCACTCGCATCGGAGTTCCGTCGCGGTGGGTGCTGCGGTGTGCCGGGGACGGTGGGGTTTTGAGTGAACGGACCGTTTGCCTGATCTCGTTGGTCGAATGGTCCGTTCACTCCGGGGGAGCGAGGCGTGGCGCGGGCAGGGTGGGCGGACCGTTCGTCCAGTGTCGTTGGACGAGCGGTCCGTTCACTCCGGGGAGCGGGCGTCAGGTGGTGGCGTTGAGGCGGGTGAGGGCGCCGCGGACGACCTGCGGGTCGTAGGTGGTCCAGAACGGCGGCAGCGACGCGCGCAGGAATCCGCCGTAGCGGGCGGTGGCCAGCCTCGGGTCGAGCACGGCGATCACGCCGCGGTCGTTCGAGGACCGCAGCAGCCGCCCGGCGCCTTGGGCGAGCAGCAGCGCGGCGTGGGTGCCCGCGACGGTGAGGAAGCCGTTGCCGCCGTGCGCCGACACGGCCTTCTGCCGCGCCGAGGCCAGCGGATCGTCGGGCCGCGGGAACGGGATCCGATCCATGATCACGAGTTGCAGCGACTCGCCGGGCACGTCCACGCCCTGCCACAGCGACAGCGTCCCGAACAGCGAGGTCTCCGGGTCGGCCGCGAACTTGGCGACGAGCTGCGCCGTGTTGTCCTCGCCTTGGCACAGCACGGGGGTCTTGAGCCGTTCCCGCAGTTCCTCCGCGGCCTGCCGCGCGGCGCGCATCGAGGAGAACAGCCCGAGGGTGCGCCCACCGGCGGATTCGACGAGTTCGGTGAGCTCGTCGAGGTATTCCGGCGGCAGCCCGTCCCGTCCCGGCTGCGGCAGGTGCCGGGCGATGTAGAGGATGCCGCTGCGCTGGTGCTCGAACGGTGAGCCGACGTCGAGCCCGGTCCACTTCGGCCCGCCGGTGTCCGACGGGGGTTCCTTGCCGCTGGCCATGTCGGCGGCGGGCGCCGCCTTGCGCTCCGGCGGCAGCCCCCATTGCCGGGCGAGGGTGTCGAAGGAGCCCCCGAGCGCCAGCGTCGCCGAGGTCAGCACCGTGGTGCGCTGCCCGAACAGCCGCTCGCGCAGCAGTCCGCCGACGCCGAGCGGCGCGACCTTCATCGTCGGCGGCCGGTTCGGTTCGCTGCTGATCCACACCACGTCGCGGCGCTGCCCTTCGGGCTCGTCGAACGCGTCGAGCAGCCGCACGGCGTTGTCGTGGAGTTCTTCGGTGAGCGCGAGGGCGAGCTTGCGGGCGCTGCTGCCTTCGGGATCTTCCTTGCGCTCCGGCCCGAGCGCGGTCATGCACGCGGCGGACGCGTCGCGCAGCGCGGTGAGCGAGCCGCCGAGCGCCTGCGGCATCTCCTCGAGCCGTTGCGGGCGGGCGTCCTGGAGGACGAGTTCGATGCCTTCGGCGGCCTCGTCGAGGCGGTCGGCGATGCTCTGGTCGATGGCCCGGCCGCAACGCCGCGCGGCGAGCTTCGCCTGGTTCGCGGACAGCTCCCCGGTGGCGGCGGAGGTGACCCGGTCGACTAGGTCGTGCGCCTCGTCGATCATGACAACGTCGTGCTCGGGCAGCACGGGCCGGTCGTCGAGGGCGTCGATGGCGAGCAGCGCGTGGTTGGTGACGACGACGTCGGCCCGGCCCGCTTCGCCGCGGGCGCGTTCGGCGAAGCAGTCGGTGCCGATGGGGCAGCGGTGCACGCCGAGGCATTCCTTCGCGGTCACCGACAGCTGCCGCCACGCCTGGTCGGTGACACCGGGCACGAGCTCGTCGCGGTCCCCGGTGTCGGTTTCGGTGGACCACTCGCGGATCCGCTTGATCTGGCGTTCCAGCGCGGAAGCGGCGAACGGGTCGAACAGCGCGCCCTCTTCGGGTTCTTCGGGGGCGCCGCCGTGGATCCGGTTGAGGCACAGGTAGTTGCGGCGGCCCTTGAGGATCGCGAACGTCGGCGGCCGTCCGAGCGCGTCGGCGAGCGCCTTCGACAGCCGGGGCAGGTCGCGGTCGACGAGCTGGCGCTGCAGCGCGATGGTCGCCGTGGAGATGACGACGGTGGTCGCTTCGACCACGGCGTGCCGGATGGCGGGCACCAGGTAGGCGAGCGATTTCCCGGTGCCGGTCCCGGCTTGCACCGCGAGGTGCTCACCGGAGCCGATGGAGTGCTCCACGGCCGCCGCCATCCGCGACTGCCCTTCGCGCTCGGAGCCGCCGACGGACCCCACGGCGATCCCGAGCAGCGTCGCCAGGTCGGGGATCTGCTCCGGTGGTTTCGCGGTGATCGGCTCGTCGCGGCGGCGCTTCTTGTCGCCGGGAGCTCCCTTCAGCGCCAGGTCGGCGGCGATCTCAGGGGGGAGCTCGTCGGTCTCGTCGAGCTCGAACACATCCGGATCGGACCACTGCGGAACAGAACCTGGCACGCCCCGGGACGCTACCGCCCACCCCTGTCAACCCCCCGCCCGCATCCCCTGGCGAGTCCGCCCGCGATCGACGACGCGGGGCCGCTCAGACGACGATCGGGGTGCCCGTGGTCGTCACGCCCGCGGCGCGCAGGTCGGTCAGCGCCGACTCGACGGTGGCGCGGGAGACGCCCGCGGTCAGGTCCAGCAGGACCGAGGTGGTGAACCCGGCCTTCGCCGCGTCCAGCGCGGTCGCGCGCACGCAGTGGTCCATGGCGATGCCGACCACGTCGACGTCGGTGACCTCGTGCGCGTTGAGCCACTCCGTGAGGGTGTGCTCGGTGCCGTCGACGCCTTCGAACCCCGAGTAGCCGTCGCTGTACTGGCCCTTGAAGAACACCTCGTGGAGCGGGCCGACCTCCAACCGCGGGTGGAACTCGGCGCCCGCAGTGCCCGCCACGCAGTGCACCGGCCAGGACCGCACGAAATCCGGCTTCGAGCTGAAGTGGGCCCCCGGATCGATGTGGTGGTCGCGCGTCGCCACCACGTGCGCGTAACCGGATTCCGCCACGTGCCGGGAGATCGCCCCCGCCACCTCGGCCCCACCGGCCACGGCCAGCGCGCCGCCCTCGCAGAAGTCGACCTGCACGTCCACGATCACCAGCGCCTTGCGCACCTCTGAGCTCATATCGACTCCTCAGCGTGGAAGACCGTCGAGATCGCCGGTTCTCCGCTGGACAACTTCAGGCCCTCCCACGGCAGGCTCACCAGGGCGTGCCGCAGGCGCTGCCGATTGTCCTCCAACGACGGCAGGTCATCGACCCGCTTCCCGCCGCGGACCAGCGGGATCGGCACCACCCGGTCGTGAGGGCCCGCCTTCGGCTCCGCGAAGCCGGGGCCGGTGCGGTGCACGATCTCCTCCAGCGCGGTGCCGGTGTCCTTGTGCCTGCGCAGCGCGGACTTGGTGCCGCCGCGGGACCCCTTGCGGGTGCTGCGCTTGGCCACCGGGCGGCCCTCCACCTCGGTGAGCTTGTAGACCATGCCCGCCGTCGGCGCCCCGGAACCCGTCACCAGCGAGGTGCCCACGCCGTAGCCGTCGACGGGTTCCGCGCGCAGCGAAGCGATCGCGTACTCGTCCAGATCACCCGACACGACGATGCGGGTGCCGGTGGCACCCAGCGAATCCAGCTGCTCCCGCGCCTGCCGCGCCAGCACGCCGACGTCGCCCGAGTCGATGCGCACCGCGCCCAGGCCGGTCCCGGCGACCTCCACCGCCGTGGCGATGCCCCGCGAAATGTCGTAGGTGTCCACCAGCAGTGTCGTGTCCGCGCCAAGTGCGGCGATCTGCGACTCGAACGCGGCACGCTCGGAATCGTGCAGCAACGTGAACGAATGCGCCGACGTGCCCGTGGTGGGGATGCGGTAGCGGCGGCCCGCCTCCAGGTTCGACGTCGCGGTGAAACCGGCCAGGTAGGCGGCGCGGGCCGCGGCGACGGCGGACTCCTCGTGAGTGCGCCGCGAACCCATCTCGATGATCCGGCGGCCGTTGGCGGCCGAGACCATCCGGGCCGCGGCGGCGGCGATCGCGCTGTCGTGATTCATGATCGACAGCAGTACGGTCTCCAGCAGGACCGCTTCGGCGAACGTGCCGCGCACCGTCAGCAGCGGCGAACCGGGGAAGTAGAGCTCACCTTCGGGGTAACCGTCCACGTCGCCGCGGAACCTGTAGTCGCGCAGCCACGCCAAGGTGGTCTCATCGACCACATGATCCTCGGCAAGGCGCTCCAGCTCGGATTCGTCGAAGCGGAAGTTCTCGATCGCCTCCAGCACCCGCTCGGTGCCACCGACCACGCCGTAGCGGCGGCCGTCCGGCAACCGCCGGGTGAACGCCTCGAACACGCACCGGCGCTCCGCGGTCCCATCCCGCAAGGCGCTGGCCAGCATGGTCAGCTCGTAATGATCTGTGCGCAACGCGGTACTGGCAGCGGCCGTCATGGATCAGAGGTTACGTGCCCGCGACGGCCCGTCTCGCCCGCAGGTCGTGCCCGATTTGGCCGTGCGGTCGTCACCGCCCCCGTGCCCACGTGCGAACATGGGGACATGACCTCGCCCGCTGAACTGGAGCGCGCGCAACTGGAACCGGCTGAACTCGGAGACGAGGACAAGCCGTGGGTCACCGTCGTCTGGAACGACCCGGTGAACCTGATGTCCTACGTGACCTACGTTCTGCAGAAGATCTTCGGTTACAGCCGGGACCACGCGACCAAGCTGATGCTCGACGTCCACAACAAGGGCCGGGCCGCCGTGTCCTCGGGCGCGAAGGAGAAGGTCGAGGGCGACGTCGCGAAACTGCACGCCGCAGGCCTGTGGGCCACGATGCAGAAAGACTCGTGATCACGTGAACGGCTGGACTCGCAAGAACGGGCACGTGGTCGCCGAGCTGTCCCAGCAGGAAGCGGCCGTGATCCGCGGGCTCGTCGGCCAGATCAAGGACATGCTCACGGCACGCGCCGAGGAGACGCCGCAGGACGAACTGGCCGAACTCACCGGAATTCGCACCGGCCCGTCCACGCCGCCCGAAGATCGGGTGCTCGGACGGCTGCTGCCCGACTTCTACCGGCGCGACCCCGACACCGGCGAGACCGACGAGGAGCAGCCCGAGGCCGCCGGCGCGATGCGCTCCCTGTACGAGCCGGAACTGCTCGACACCAAGACCGGCGTCGCCTCCGTCGTCCTCGACACCTGCCCCCGCGAAGGCGGGCGGGTCGTGCTCAGCGGCGAACAGGCCGACAACTGGATGGCCGCGCTCAACGACGTCCGGCTCGCGCTCGGGACCGCCCTCGACGTGCAGGACGAGATGCCGGAAGAACCCCCGGAAGACGACCTCCGGCGCGAACATCTCGGCGTGTACCAGTGGCTCACCTGGGTCCAAGACAGCTTGGTCGACGCGGTTTCTTCTTGAGGTTGCCCGCCCGGTCGGTTTGCTTTGGTGGTCGGGTGGCGGAACCTCAGCGTCCTTCTCACTGCGGGATCTTTTTCCCGAGTGGCTCCGCCACGAGGGAAAAAGCCGTCCTCGCGAGAAGGAAGCTGAGAACCCGCGGGTGGTCGGCTTTGTGACGTGGGCTATTCGCTTCGCGAATACAGGCACGGCCTTCGGCCGCCGAGCAGGTTTTGCTTCGCCGCCCACTGCACGGCTTCGCCGCGAAGGCACGGCCTTCGGCCGCAAGGCAGGTGTGGCTTCGCCTTCCCTAGTGCGCGGCTTCGTTGCTAGGTGCGGGATTCGGGTGTTGGGGAGGCTTGGTTCGCCGCCCAGGGCGTGGCGTTTGGTCGTAGGGCGCGGGTTCGCTGTTCAGGGTGCCGCTTCGCTTTGATGTGCGGGGTTCGGTTGGGCTGGGTTGGCTTCGTCTCTGGCTGAGCGGGGGCGGTGGGGGTTCGTCTTGTGCCGGGGAGGATGGGGGCATGGGGTTCGGGGTGCGGGATTCGATCGTGGACGTCGCGGGGGTGCTCGTCGGGCATCACCAGCGGCTGGACGAGCAGTGGGCCACGGGGACCAGCGTGGTGCTGGTGCCGCGCGGGGCGGTGGCCGCGGTCGATGTGCGGGGTGGTGGGCCCGGTACGCGGGAGACCGATGTGCTGGAGCCGACGCACCTGGTCTCGCAGGCGCACGGCGTGGTCCTCACCGGTGGCAGCGCCTACGGGCTCGCCGCCGCCGACGGCGCGATGCGGTGGCTGGCGGAACGCGGGCACGGGCTCCAGGTGGGCGCCCAAGCCCACGAAGTGGTGCCGGTCGTGCCCGCCGCCGTGCTGTTCGACCTGCCGATGAGCGACTGGGGCAACCGGCCCGACGCCGAGTTCGGCCGCCTCGCCTGCGAGGCCGCGACCGCGCACGAGACCCGCGAGGGCAACGTCGGTGCGGGCACCGGGGCCGTGGCGGGCGCGGTCAAGGGCGGCATCGGCACCGCGAGCGCCGTGTTCCGCAGCGCCGCGCTCGGCGTCGACGTCACCGTGGGCGCGCTGTTCGCGGTCAACTCGCTCGGCTCCGTGATCGACCCGGAGACGGGTCTGCCGTGGGAACCCGAACCCGGCCTGCGCGCTCCGGCGGACGCGGAGATCGCCGCCGCCCGAGGCCGCCACGACCCCGCCGCCGGCCGGCCCGGCCGGCACGGCACCGCGTCCCGCCCCTTGAACACCACCATCGGCACCGTCGCCGTCGACCTGGCGCTGACCAAGGCGCACTGCCGCCGGATCGCGGTCGCCGCCCACGACGGCCTGGCCAGGGCGATCCGCCCGGCGCACACGATGCTCGACGGGGACACCGCGTTCGTCCTCGCCACCGGTGACCGGGAAACCGGTGCGCAGTGGGTTCCGGTGCTCGACGAGGTGTGCGCGGTGGCCGCGCGGGTCGTGCGGCGGGCCGTCGTGCGGGCCGTGCTCGCGGCCGAACCCGTCGGCGAGGTGACGTCCTACACGCGCCTCTACCCCTCGGCGCGGGAATGAACCATTGTGGGCGAACGTTGATCCCGCAAACGGCACCGGACAGCGGAGTTCCGCATGTTGGACACCGGTGCCTCACATAGTAGGATGGTGCCTGTGCTGGTGATTCGACGTGACCTCGTGGACGCGATGGTCGCGCACGCTCGACGGGACCACCCGGACGAGGCGTGCGGCGTCATTGCCGGTCCCGACGGGTCGGACCGCCCCGAGCGGCTCATCGAAATGATCAATGCGGAGCGCTCGCCGACGTTCTACCGGTTCGACTCGGGTGAGCAGCTCAAGGTGTGGCGCGGGATGGACGAGGCCGACGAAGAGCCGATCGTCATCTACCACTCGCACACCGCTACTGAGGCGTACCCGTCGCGGACCGACGTGGCCTACGCCTCGGAGCCGAACGCGCACTACGTTCTCGTGTCCACCAGGGACCCGGAGACCCACGAGCTGCGCTCGTACCGCATCCTCGACGGCGTGGTGACCGAGGAGCCGGTGGAGATCGTGGAGTCGTACATGTTCGCCCACACCGGCACCGACGAGGTGCCCGACCAGGGCTGATCCGCACCTGCCGCCCCGCACGCGGCGGGTTTCGGCGTGCGAAAGTTCCGTTCAGAAGTCCTTGTGGACAGGGAGGTTCCTCAACATGGCAATCAAGGTCTCGATCCCCACCATCCTGCGCACCCACACCGACGGGCAGAAGTCCGTCGAAGCCAGTGGCAGCACCGTCGCCGAGGTCATCAACGACCTCGACAACAAGCACAACGGCCTCAAGGACCGCCTGGTCAAGGAAGGCTCGCTGCACCGCTTCGTCAACATCTACGTCAACGACGAGGACGTGCGCTTCTCCGGCGGCCTGGAGGCCAGCGTCGCCGACGGTGACAACGTCACCATCCTGCCCGCCGTCGCCGGCGGCATGCGCTGAGTCCGACCGGCTGAGACTGGAGGCACGTCGTGGCCCGCTACGACTCGCTGCTCGACGCACTCGGTGACACCCCGCTGGTGGGGCTGCCGAACCTCTCGCCGGCCCCCGACGTGCGGTTGTGGGCGAAGCTGGAGGACCGGAACCCGACCGGTTCGATCAAGGACCGCGCCGCGCTGTCCATGATCGAGGCGGCGGAGAAGGAAGGCAGGCTCACCACCGGCTGCACCATCCTGGAACCGACCTCCGGCAACACCGGCATCTCGTTGGCGATGGCCGCGAAGCTCAAGGGCTACGGCCTGGTCTGCGTGATGCCGGAGAACACCTCCGAGGAGCGCAGGCAGATCCTGCAGGCGTTCGGCGCCCGCATCGTCTCCTCGCCCGCGGCGGGCGGGTCCAACCAGGCGGTCGCGGTCGCGAAGGAACTGGCCCAGCAGAACCCGGACTGGGTGATGCTCTACCAGTACGGCAACTCGGCGAACGCCGACGCGCACTACCGGGGGACCGGGCCGGAGATCCTGCGGGACATGCCGGGCATCACGCACTTCGTCGCGGGTCTGGGCACCACCGGCACCCTCGTCGGCGTGGGCCGGTACCTGCGGGAGCAGAAGCCGGGCGTGCAGATCGTGGCGGCCGAACCGCGCTACGGCGAGCTGGTGTACGGGCTGCGCAACCTCGACGAGGGCTTCGTGCCGGAGCTCTACGACCCGGACGTGCTGTCCCGGCGGTTCTCCGTCGGTTCGTACGACGCGCTGCGCCGCACCCGGCAGCTGCTGGAGTCGGAGGGCATCTTCGCGGGGATCTCGACGGGCGGCGTGGTGCACGCGGCGTTGACCATCGGCGAGAAGGTCGCCGCCGCCGGGGAGTCGGCGGACATCGTGTTCGTGGTGGCCGACGCGGGCTGGAAGTACCTGTCGACGGGCGCCTACGGCGGCACCCTCGACGAAGCGGCCCAACGCCTCGACGGCCAACTCTGGGCCTGAGCTCGGGCTTGTGCGGTCGTTTTGCTCGGGTGTCCGGGTGGCGGAACCTCAGTTGGTCTCTCGCTGCGGGATCTTTTTCCCTAGTGGCGCCGCCACGAGGGAAAAAGCCGTCCTCGCGAGAGACCGACTGAGAACCCGCTGGTGACCGGTTTTTCGACGTGGGCTATTCGCTGCGCGAATACAGGCACGGCCTTCGGCCGCAAGGCAGGCTTCGCTTCGTCGTTGACGAGAGAAGGCTCAAAATCTCCTCGGGTGAGCGAGGAGTTCGGCGACACGGCGGCCGGGAACATCGCGATTCCCGCGAGGTGGCTCGCGGCCGCGACCTCAGCGGTGGGTGAGGCCCGCTTCGTAGGCGATCAGCCCCGCCTGGACGCGGTTGGTGCAGTCGAGCTTCACCAGGGTCCGGGAGACGTAGCCCTTCACCGTGGCCTCCGACAGGTAGAGGCGTTCGCCGATCTGCGCGTTGGACAGGCCCTCGCCGATGCCGGTGAGCACTTCCCGTTCGCGTTCGGTGAGCTCGCGGATCGAGGCCAGCGCGCGCTGCCTGCCGGTCTGCTGCCCGGAGGACGCGGTGATCAGCCGCTTCGCCGCCTCCGGCGACAGCACGGTGTGCCCGTCCGCGGCGACCCGCACCAGCCCGATCAGATCTTCCGGCGGCGTCGACTTCACCAGGAACCCGGAAGCCCCGGCCCGCAACGCCCGCAGCACGTACTGGTCGGCGTCGAACGTCGTCAGCGCGACCACCGCGGGCGGGTTCGGCAGCTCGCTGATCCGCTCCGTCGCGGTCAGCCCGTCCACGCCCGGCATCCGCAGGTCCATCAGCACCACGTGCGGCCGGTGCCGGACCACGGCCTCCACGGCCGCGGCGCCGTCCTGGGCGTCGTCGACGACCTCGATGTCCGGCGCCGAACCGAGGATGGTGCGCAGGTGCGCGCACACCATCGGCTCGTCGTCGACCAGCACGACGCGGATCGGTTCGCTCACCCCAGAGTCCCCGTTCGGCAAGGCACTAGCCGGAAACGGCTTCGGCCGTGGGCACGTACCCCGGAAGTATGGCACTCACCTCGAACCCGCCATCGCCGGTCGGACCGGAGTGGAAGGTGCCGCCGACGAGTTCCACCCGCTGCCGCAGCCCGAGCAGGCCCGCGCCCGCGCCGTGCCCCGCTAGTTCCCCGGTCGATTCCGGTCGCGTGTTGCGCACCGCCAGCCGCACCCGGTCCGGGCCGTACTCCACGTGCACCTCGACGGAGGTGCCGGGAGCGTGCTTGTGCACGTTCGTCAACGCTTCCTGCACGACGCGGTAAGCGGCGCGGCCCACCGACGGGGAGACCTGGGTGGTGCTGCCGAGCTCGGTGAGCCGGACCGGGACGCCCACCGCCTCCGTCTCGGCGACCAGCCCGGCCAGGTCCGGAGCCGGGGCGCTCGAAGTCCGATCGACCCGCTCGTCCCCGGAGCGCAGCACGCCGAGGAAGTCGCGCAGCTCGTCCAGCGCCTGGCAGCCGCCGGCGCGAAGCTCCTCGGCGGCGGTCCGGGTCGCGGCGTCCCGGGCGGTCACGCCCAGCGCGCCCGCCTGCAGCACCATCAGGCTCACCCGGTGGGTCACCACGTCGTGCATCTCGGTGGCCATCTTCGCCCGCTCGTCCGCGCGGGCCTGCTCGGTCAGCAGGTGCTGTTCTCGTTCCGCGCGGTCGGCCCGGTCGCGCAGCGCGGCGACGAGCCGCCGCCGCGCACCGATCCACAACCCGAGCACCGCGGGGAACACGGTGATCCAGAAGGCGTTGCTGAGCGTTTCGCCGTCCGGGTGCGTCCACGGCCGCAGCGCGGTGAACACGATGACGGCGACCAGTATCCAGCCGAGGACCCGCCACCGGTGGCGGGTTTCGTACGCGGCGAACGCGTAGACGGCGAACATCAGGTCCGCGGGCATCCACGGGTCGGTCCGCATGTTCATCACCAGGAACGCACCGATGCCCGCCGACAACGTGATCACGTGGACGAGCATCGACGCCGTTCCGACGGCCAGCAGCACCACCGAGAAGCGACGGCGCACCAGCAGGCTCACCGTGAACAGGTTCACCAGCACGACCGCGACCCACCGGCCGCCCATCCAGCCGTAGTCCTGCGGCGGCAGGTCCGACGGGTACAGCGAAGCGAGGATCGGGCCGAGCGGCAGCAGGACGGCGACCAGCACCACGTCGAACACCGCGGCCCGCGGCGTGTCCCACAGGTGTCGCCATAGCGGGCGTTGCACAACGCACACGGTAGCCGCGTCACGGGCCCGTTCGGCCCGCATCCGCACCGGTCGGCGGCGATGAACCTACGAAAGTCGCACGTCGGCACGACTTCGGTGCGGCCGGAACCAGACCGAACGCCGTCGCGGTGATCCCCGCCGCTGCCGTGGAATGGACATCGTCCACGGCAGTCCTGGGGGAGAACATGCACACAGCGGTGCCCACCACCACGAGCCCACCGTCCAGAACCGAATCCCCGCCGGTGTTCGCGAGCAGGCCGCTCCTGCTCATCGCCGCGGTGTTCACGGCGGCTCACCTGAGCGTCAGCGCGTTCGGCGGGTACTGGATCGACGAGGTCTACATGCTGGCCATCGGCCGGTACCACCCGGACTGGGGGTACGTGGACCAGCCGCCGCTGGCGCCGCTGCTGGCCGGCGCGATGGAGTGGCTCGCGCCGAACTCCATGCTGCTGCTGCGGTTGCCCGCGACGCTGATCTCGGCGAGCGGGATCTTCCTCGCCGGGCTGCTGGCGAAGGAGCTCGGCGGCGACCGGCGCAGCCAGGTGATCACGGGGCTGGCGTTCGCGACCGGGTTGTGGACGTCGCTGATCGCGCACTGGATCACGCCGTACACCCTGGAAGTGCCGCTGTGGATGCTGCTGTGCCAGCTGCTGGTGCGCTGGTGCAGGCAGCACGCGGAGGGTCGCGCCGACGACCGGTTGCTGCTCGCGCTCGGCGTCGTCATCGGTGTGGCGATGCAGACGAAGGTCCACGTCGCCGTGCTGTGCGCGGCGTTGCTGGGATGCCTGCTGGTGTTCGGTCCGCGTGATCTGCTGCGACGCCCGATGTTCTGGGGGTGCGCCGGGATCGCGCTGGTCATCGCGGCACCGACGTTGACCTGGCAGGCGTTGCACGGGTGGCCGCAGCTCGCGATGCGAGAGGTGGTCGTGTCGGAGACGCCGACGCTCAGCGGTGGCCGTTCGGGGGCGGCCGTCCAGATGATCCTCTTCGCGGGCGTGCTCGGCACCGTCCTGTGCCTGTACGGCACGGCGCGGCTGCTGTCCGCAGCCGAGTTCCGCCCGTACCGGTTCATCGGGGCTGCGGCCCTCGTGCAGTACGCGTTCTACATCGCCACCAGCGGGCGACCGTACTACGTCATCGGCATGTACGGCGTGCTGATGGCGGCGGGCGCGGTGGCCTTCCAGCGCAGGCGCGAAGCGCGGGTCGCGTCGGAGCGCCGCGGCCTGAGCTGGGTGGTCTGGCCCGCCACCGCGCTGTCGGTGCTCGCGGCGGGCGGCGTGGTGGCGATGTCGACGCTGCTGACCTCGGCGTTCGGGGTGCCCGCGGACCGGACGCTCGCGCAGGACGTGTCGGCGGCCTACCGGCGGCTGCCCGCCGACGTCCGCGAGCACACCGCCGTGGTCGGGGAGAGCTACATCCTGGCGGCGATGCTCGACGCGCGGTCCGACGAGTACGGGCTGCCGCTGGCGCACAGCCCGCACCGCGGCTACGGGTACTTCGGCCCACCGGATCCGTCCGCCGAGAACGTGCTGATCGTCGGCAACGATCCGGCGAAGTGGCGGCCGTACTTCGCGGAGATGCGGCAGGTCGGCCACGGCGGCATCCCGGTGTGGCTGCTGACCGATCGGCAGGAACCGTGGCCGCGGCTGTGGGAACAGGTCCGCGAGCTGTAGCGGACCGCGGCTCTCGCGTGCGGGGGCTCGCGGTGGGCGGGAAGCCGACCGGCCCGCGCGCGAAAGCTGACACCATGGCCACCACCACCTCACCAGCGGATCGGAGACCGCGAAGTGTCCACAGCAGACAGTCCGGCGAGCTCGGCGGTGCGGTTGCGCCCGCCTCGCCACCGCATCGAACGCAGAGCCATCGGCTGGTGGTCCGCGCAGGCCGCGACGCTGGTGTTACCGCCGCTGATCGCCCTCGCGGTGCTCGCCGCGCTGATCGCACCCGCCCGGCCCTGGTTGTTGCTGGGACTGGCCGCGGTGGCCGTGCTCGGCGTGCCCTACCTGGTCGTGATGCCGCAATGGCGCTACCGGGTGCACCGCTGGGAGAACACCGACGACGCCGTCTACACGGCCGCCGGCTGGTTGCGGCAGGAGTGGCGGGTGGCGCCGATGTCGCGGATCCAGACCGTGGACACCGTGCGCGGCCCGCTGCAGCGGATGTTCGGGCTCTCCACCGTCACCGTCACCACGGCCTCGGCGGCCGGGCCGCTGCGCATCGACGGGCTCGACCACCGGGTGGCCACCGAACTCGTCGACGTGCTCACCGCCACCACGCAGGCCGCGCGCGGGGACGCGACATGACGGCGGCGACCGACTGGCGGCGGCTCGACGCCAAGATCGTGCTGGTGCTGCTGATCCTGGTGCTGGCACCGCTGATCCCGACCGCGGGCGTGATGCTCATCGCGGGGGCGAACCCGGTGGTGGTCGCCTCGATGTCCGGGATCTGGGCGGGCGCCGCCGCCGTGCTCACCGGGATGGCCGCGCTGGACTGGTGGTTCACCACCTACCGGATCAGCGACGAACGGGTGGAGCTGCGCAAGGGGGCGCTCTCGCGCAGCCACCGGTCGCTGCCCCGGGATCGCGTGCGCAGCGTCGACCTCACCGCCGACCCGGTGCACCGGCTGCTCGGGCTGTCCGTCGTGAAGATCGGCACCGGGGCCCAGGCGGACGGTGAGCTCAAGCTCGACGGCATCGCCCGGCCGGACGCGGAGCGGATCCGGGCGGCCCTGCTGCTGCGCGAGTCCACTTCGGACCCGGAAGCGGCGGACGGGGCGCTGGCCCGGTTGCGCCCGGTGTGGCTGCTCTACTCCGGCGTGACGATGTCGCTGATCCTGGCCGTGTGGGGCGCGATCGCCTCGGCGTTCGGCTCGTTCTCCGAGCTGTTCGTGAAATTCGGGCTGTACCGGGCGATCGGGGAGGAGTTCCGCGCGGTGCCGCTGTGGCTGGGCATCGGCGTTCCCGCGCTGGGGGCGGTGCTGATCGGGGTGCTCGGGTCGTTCCTGCTGTCGCTGGAGCTGTGGTGGAACTTCACGCTCACCCGGGAGTCCTCCGGGACGCTGCGGGTGCGGCGCGGACTGCTCACCAAGCGGTCGATCTCGCTGGAGGAGAAGCGGCTGCGCGGTGTCGAGGTGTCCGAACCGCTGCTGCTGCGCTGGACCCGCGGTGCCCGCACCAACGCGGTCGCCACCGGCCTCAGCGACACCAAGGACGGCAGCCAGCCGGACGCGAAGACGCTGCTGCCGCCCGCTCCGCGCGCCGAAGCGCGGCGGGTCGCCGCCGAAGTCCTAGGGGAGGACCGGTTCCCTTCCGAGGGCTTCACCGGGCATCCGGTCGCGGCGCTGCGCAGGCGGATCACCTGGGCGCTGCTGTCGGCGCTGCCGTTCGCGGCGGCGGCGATCACCTGCGCGGTGCTCGGCTGGATCCCCGCCGGACCGGCCGTGGCGGTGGTGGTGCTCAGCGCGCTGATCGCGGTGGCGTTCGGCGTCGACGCCTACCGGAACCTGGGGCACCGGCTGCACGGGCGGTACCTGCTCAGCAGGCGCGGTACCGCGGTGCGGCGGACCGTCGCGCTGCAGCGCGCCGGGATCATCGGCTGGCGGTTCGAGCAGTCGGTGTTCCAGCGCCGGTCCGGGCTGATGGACGTCGTCGCCACCACCGCCGCGGGTTCGGGGCGCTACGCGGTGCCGGACGTGCGCACCGGGGACGGTCTCGCGTTCGCCGACGAAGCGGTGCCGGAGTTGCTCGCGCCATTCCTCGAACCCGTTCCCGACGATTAATACCGGAAGCAGGTAGGACCATTCGGGTGAGATGTGTTTCGCATTGAACCGGAACCAGCCAGGAAGCGGGCGGAAAACAACCCGATCAGGAGATCAACTGCAGGATTAATCCGACTTGAAGAATCGGAGCCGAGCGGGTGCGGATCGTGCCACCCGCTCGGTTCTTCAGTTGGTTCCCGCGACGCGGCCGGTGCGGCCCGCGGACGCGGTCAAGCCAGGGTCAGCGGTCGAACTCGCCGCGCTTGAGGACTCCGAGGAAGTCCCCCCACCGCGCGGGGTCGACGGCGAAGTAGCCACCCGGTCGGTCCTTCGTATCGCGCACGCCGACGCGCCCGCTCCCGAAGCCGACCTCCACGCATTGCCCTTGGTGCGTGCTACGGGTGCTGGTCCGCCAACCCGTGAGGTATTCCATCTACAGCTCTCCTATGCGCTCGTGAATCACTTGAATAGACCCTTCCGGGTCGATCGCGTGTGCGCGTAGATGGTCCATCATCGTCACGTATTTGGACAGCTCGTTATCTCGTTCGAGGTATAACCCGCCCACGTGGGTTTCCAGATAGACGACATCCGGATCCACGTGATTGGAGTAGCGCAGGATGACGAATGGACCTGCCTGCGCGGGATGCGCGCCCGCGTCCAGCGGCATGACCTGCAACGTCACGTTCGGCAGTTCCGCCAAAGTGAGCAAGTGCTCCAATTGGCGGCGCAGTACGGCCGAACCGCCCACGCCGCGCCGCAACGCCGTCTCGCCGATCACCGCCCACAGGTCCAAGGGCTGAGAGCCGGTGATCCGGTCCTGGCGCTGCATCCGCAGCTCCACGCGGCGCCCGATCTCCGGTTCGTTGGCCCGGATCAAGGTGGACTTGGTGATGGCGTAGGCGTATTCCGCGGTCTGCAGCAGGCCGGGGACGGCCTCCGACTCCCAGGTGTGCATGGACGAGGCCTCGGCCTCCAGCCCCACGTACGTCTCGTACCACTCGGGCAGCACGTCGCTGTAGGAATGCCACCAGCCGCGCTTGCGCGCGTCCCTGGCCAGGTTGATCAATTGCTCGCGTTCGGCGCCGTTGACGGCGTAGAAGTCCAGCAGAGCGCTGACGTCCCCGATGGAGGGTGAGCGCTTCGCCGTTTCGAATCTGCCTATTTTCGCCTGGGTGCAACCGAGGTGGGTGGCGGCCTGCTGCTGCGTGACCTCCGCCAGTCCTCGAAGCCTGCGCAGCTCCGCAGCGAGGCGGCGACGGCGCACGGTGGGACTCACTGTCATGGAGATCAGTGTCCACCCTGCGAACCGAGCGTCACCATCGTGTCACCCAACCGACATCCGCGCGGGCGGATTCGAGGAGTGTCCCCGGCCTCGATCAGCCCCGCCGGCGTGCTCGACGAGCGCCCCGCCGCCCGGTTCCGGCATCGGTTCCGCGCGGTCCGGCGGCAGGTCCCGGCGCGGGACCTGGCTTTCCCGGCCGACGCTCGCTCGGCTGCCAGATCGAGGCCGACGCGGGTGACCGGTCCGCACGAGTGCGGCATGCGCTCACGCAGAGCGACGAACCGGCCTACCGCGCCGAAACCGGCGCCCTGGGACGAGTGACGCCCACCCGCCGACGGTCAAGGCCGCGGCACGTTGCGCAGGTTGCTGCGCGCCAGCTGCACCATCTTGCCCACCCCGCCGGAGAGCACCGTCCGGCTCACCGCCAGCGCGAAGCCCTTCACCTGGGTGCCGGTGATGCGCGGCGGAATGGACAGCGCGTTCGGGTCGGTGACCACGTCGACGAGCGCGGGCCCCGGATGCGCCAGCGCCCCCGCCAGCGCGTCGCGCACCTGAGCGGGCTGGTCCACCCGCACCGAATGGATCCCCGCCGCCGCGGCCACGGCCGCGAAGTCGATCGAATCGTGGTCGGTGCCGAAATCCGGCATGCCGTCCACCAGCATCTCCAGCTTCACCATGCCCAGCGAGGAGTTGTTGAACACCACCAGCTTCACCGGCAGCCGATGCGTGCGGAGGGTGAACAGGTCTCCCAGCAGCATGGACAACCCGCCGTCACCCGACATCGAGATGACCTGCCTGTTCCGGTCGACGACCTGCGCGCCGATCGCCTGCGGCAAGGCGTTGGCCATCGACCCGTGCACGAACGAGCCCAGCACCCGGCGGTGCTCGTTCGGCGTGACGTACCGGGCCGCCCACACGTTGCACATCCCGGTGTCCACGGTGAACACGGCGTCCTCGGCGGCCAGGTCGTCGAGCACGTCGGCGACGTACTCGGGGTGGATCGGGACCTGGTTGTGCACGTTCGTGGTGTAGGACTCGACGACCTGCTCCAACTGGTCCGCGTGCTCGCGCAGCATCCGGTCCAGGAAGCTCCGGTCGGTCTTCTGGCGCAGCTTCGGCAGCACCGCCCGGATCGTCTCCCGCACGTCGCCCTGCACCGCCAGGTCCAGCACCGTGCGCCTGCCCAGGTGCGTCGGGTCGATGTCGACCTGGACGGTGTTGGCCTGCGGCAGGAAGTTGTCGTACGGGAAGTCGGTGCCCAGCAGCACCACCCGATCCGCCTTCTGCATCGCCTGCTGACAGGCGCCGTAGCCGAGCAGACCGCTCATGCCCACGTCGTAGGGGTTGTCGTACTGGATCCACTCCTTGCCGCGCAGCGCGTGCCCGACCGGGGAATGCAGGGTGCCCGCCAGCTCCATCACCTCGGGGTGCGCGCCGCGGGTTCCCGCACCGCAGAACAACATCACCCGCTCCGCCGAGTTCAGCGACTCCGCGAGCAGTTCCACCTGCGTCGGCGAGGGCACCACCGTCGGCGGCTCGGAGTGCACCGTGCCGCTGCCGGTGGGGCGAGCGGCCGACTTGTGCGCGACGTCGCCCGGCAGCACCAGCACCGACACCCCGCGGTGCCCGACGGCGGTCTGCATCGCGCTGCGCAGCAGTCGCGGCATCTGCTCCGGCTGCGAGAGCAGTTCGCAGAAGTGGCTGCACTCGTTGAACAGCTCCTCCGGGTGGGTCTCCTGGAAGAAGCCGGTGCCGATCTGCTCCGACGGGATGTGCGAGGCCAGTGCGAGCACCGGTGCACTGCTGCGATGCGCGTCGTAGAGCCCGTTGATCAAGTGCAGGTTGCCCGGCCCGCAACTGCCCGCGCAGACCGCCAGCCGCCCGGTGAGCTGGGCCTCGGCGCTCGCCGCGAACGCCGCCGCCTCCTCGTGCCGGACGTGCACCCATTCGATGCCCTCGGTGCGGCGGACCGCGTCCACCACCGGGTTGAGGCTGTCCCCGACGATCCCGTAGATCCGTTGCACGCCTGCTTGCACGAGCACTTCGATGAACTGGTCGGCCACGGTCGGCATGCGCTCTCCCGGTACGTCGGGTTGCTGGTTCCTCCCGTCTACGCGGGGCGGTGCGAGCCCGCAACTTCGTCGCAGGCCGGCGACCTGCCGTGCGCGGCAGGCCGACCCGTGGGCGTTTCCGGCGCGGGCGACCGCCGTGACGAAGGCGAGTGCGGGCCGTAGCACGACGTTCACCGCCCGTTCGGGGGAAAGGGGTAACGTCTCCCCTTCAGCCGACGATCACTCTGTAGTCGACGTCGACGAGTTCCTCGAAAACCCAGCAGGGAAGGAAAAACGGTGAGCCTGCGCCTTTACACCGTTTGCGCGCTGTCCGTGACCGCCTCGGCATTGGCCGGGTTGTTGTTCGGTGGGTTCATCGCCTCGGACGATCAGGATGAGGCCGTTTCCGTGAACACCGTCTCGCAGACGGTGCCGGAGACCGCACCTCGACTGCCCTGATCCCGCGCGGCCTGGGCGGTCGGTGGCCGCCCAGGCGAACGGGGTCCTCCGCGTGGACTAACGTCGAACCATGAGCGAACAGCAGCGACTCTCAGCGGGCGACGCCGCGCCCGACTTCTCCCTGCCGGACGCCGACGGCAAGACCGTGGCGCTGGCCGACTACCGGGGCCGGTCCCTGGTCGTCTACTTCTACCCCGCGGCGAGCACCCCGGGCTGCACCAAGGAGGCCTGCGACTTCCGGGACAGCCTGGCGGAGCTCGACGACGCCGGATTCGACGTCGTCGGCATCTCACCCGACAAGCCGGAGAAGCTCGCGAAGTTCCGCGACGCCGAAGGCCTCACCTTCCCGCTGCTGTCCGATGTGGACAAATCGGTGATGACCGCGTGGGGCGCGTTCGGGGAGAAGAAGAACTACGGCAAGGTCGTGCAGGGCGTGATCCGCTCGACCTTCGTCGTCGGCCCCGAAGGCAAGATCGACAAGGCGCTGTACAACGTCAAGGCCACCGGCCACGTCGAACGCCTCCGCAAAGACCTCAACGTCTGACCCCTCGCGACAAGGGGACGCCTCCACCCGGAGACGTCCCCTTTTCTCATGCCCGAACCAAGTGAACGGACCGCTTGTCCAATCCCGTTGGACGAACGGTCCGTTCACTCGGACTTCGCCACCCGCATGGCAGCACCGCACAGCGGGGAGGTTTTCGGAGTGAACGGACCGCTTGTCCAATCTCGTTGGACGAACGGTCCGTTCACTCCATCTCGCCTTACCTGGAGGCGCAGACGCGAGGTATCGGAGCGGGGGGCTTTCGAGGTGAACGGACCGTTCGCCCAATCCCGTTGGTCCAACGGTCCGTTCACTCCAACTCGGCGTCGGCCGGCGGGGTGCGGAGGTGAGTGCGCGAAGCGGGGAGGTGTTCGGGGTGAACGGACCGCTTGTCCGATCCCGTTGGACGAACGGTCCGTTCACTCCGAACCGGTCAGTCGAGGGTCATGTAGACGGCGACTCCGGCGGCGATGACCACTACGAGGTAGCGCAGCAGGGTCGCGGGCAGCCGTTGGGCGATCTTGCCGCCGACGAAGCCGCCGAGCACCGTCGTCGGCACCAGCATCAGCACCGCCGTCCAGTCGACCGGCGCGATCAGCGCGTACACGACGAACGTGACGGCGCTGCCGATCAGCCCGAGCCAGCTCTTGAGCGCGTTGAGCCGCCGCATGGAGTCGTTCACCGCGAGCACCAGGATCGCGATGAGGATGACGCTGCGGGCGCCGCCGAAGTAGCCGCCGTAGATCGAGGCGAAGAAGATCCCGACGGTGAGCCACACCGTGCGGTCCGGTTCGCCCGCTTCCGGGTGCCCGAGCCATCGCTTGATCGTGTTCTGGAACGCCATCAGCACCGCGGACAGCCCGACCAGCGCGGGTACGACGGCGTCGAACACTTCGCCCGGTAGCACGAGCAGCAGCACGCAGCCGATCACGGAGCCGACGCCCGCCGCGAGCGACGTCCACAGCAGCCGTTGCGGGGTGCCCTTGAGGTCGTCGCGCTGGCTGACGGCGGCGCCGACGAACCCCGGCCCTTGCGCCACGGAGTTCGTGACGTTGGCGACCAGTGGCGGCATGCCGGTGGCGAGCAGCGCCGGGAACACCAGCAGCGAGCCGCCGCCGGCGACGGCGTTGATCGCGCCGGACAGGAATCCGACGACGACCAGCACCACCAGCTCTATCCATTCGCTGAACACCAGCGGAACCTAACCGCCACCGGCCGCGCTCCGGCCCCCGGGGCGACCGCCATCACAAGAGGATCTTGTGCACCGGCCGTCAGCTGTGCGCGACGAGCTCCGGGCGGACCGCGGACCCCGCGAGGTGCGCCACCTGTTCACCGGCGTCCACCGGATCACCGGCCGCCGCGCGGCGCGGCGCGGGCGCGCCGAGCGAGTTCGCGGCGTGCAGCACGGTGAGGACGCTGAAGGTGACGGCGGCGGAGGCGATGCCGACGGAGGCGTACACGAGCCAGGGCTTCATCAAGGGTCTCCTGCGACGAGAGCAACGGATGGCCGAGCGGACCACGGGGTGCGGTGATCCGCCCGATGAGGGCCACTGCTGTGCTCGCGGCCCGGCGTCGTCCCCACCTGTCGGGACCGCGGGGACGTCGGGAGCGCGGCCGGTTCGCGGTCGCACTCCCGGAAGGAGCGGGTCGAACGTCATCCCGCCCTGATCACGAAGTGCTCGGGCCCGGCCCCGATCGCCGGACCCACTCGGCACTTCGCCCGATCACGCACGGTCGTTACGACTTTCCCCGCGCAAGTTCTCCGCAGGTCATCGACGTCACACTCGACCACCGGGCGAGCTTGGTGCGGATCGGCGCCGCACGATTCCCCCGGCCCGCCGCCACCACTACCCGAACCCGCCGAACGACTCCGCCATCCGCGTGACACGGGCCTGATTCCGGACGGAGATCATTTCCGGGTGTGCTCGAAGCGAGGGCGGCGGGTGCGCGAGCCGGTGCCGCGGATCTCGCCGAACGTCCGCGCTCGAAGGCGCAGGACGAGCTGGTCGATCCCAGGACGTCATCCGCCCGGGAAGAAGCGCGCGCCGTGCTGACGCATCGCTGACGAGAGAGCGCTCCCGCCGTGCGAGACCGATCGCCTACCGCTACTGACCCGCCAGCTTGCGCAGCGTCGGCAGGAGAAGCCGCAGCGCCCGGCCGCGGTGGGAGTCGGCGTCCTTCTCCTCCGCTGAGAGCTCCGCCGCGGTTCGGGTTTCGCCTTCGGGGACGAAGATCGGGTCGTAGCCGAAGCCGTTGGTGCCGCGTTCGGCGCGGGCCACCGTGCCGGGCCATTCGCCGCGCACCACGGTCTCCGTCCCGTCCGGCAGCACCAGGGCCGCCGCCGACACGAACGCGCCGCCGCGCCGCTCGTCGGGGACGTCGTGGATCTGGCCGAGCAGCAGGTCCAGGTTGGCCTGGTCGTCGCCGTGCTTGCCGGACCACCGGGCGGAGAGGACTCCGGGCATGCCGTTGAGCGCGTCCACGCTCAGGCCGGAGTCGTCGGCGACCGCGGGCAGGCCGGTGGCGCGGGCCGCGTCGGCGGCCTTCGCGAGGGCGTTGTCCTCGAACGTCGCGCCCGTCTCGGGGGCCTCGGGGAACTCCGGTACGGCGTCGAGGCCGATGACCTCGACGCCGGTGACGCCCTCGGCTTCGAGGATGCGCCGCAGTTCGACGAGCTTCTTCGCGTTGCGGGTCGCGAGCAGGACCCGGCTCACTTGGCGCCGCCGGGCAGTTCGCCGGGGTAGGGCGCGGCCAGCGCCTCGGTCTGCTTGCGGGCCAGCTCGGCGCAGCCGGTCAACGCGAAATCGATCATCGTGTCGAGCGTGGATCGGGTGAACGTGGCGCCTTCGCCGGTGCCCTGCACCTCGACGAGGGTGCCGTGGTCGGTGGCGACCACGTTCATGTCGACCTCGGCGCGCGAATCCTCCTCGTAGGGCAGGTCCAGGCGCACGCGGCCGTCCACCACGCCGACGCTGACGGCGGCGATGGAGCAGGACAGCGGCTTCGGGTCGGACAGCTTGCCCGCCGCGCTCAGCCAGGTGATGGCGTCGGCGAGGGCCACGTAGGCGCCGGTGATCGCCGCCGTGCGGGTGCCGCCGTCGGCCTGGATGACGTCGCAGTCCAGGGCGATGGTGTTCTCGCCCAGCGCCGCCAAGTCGATGCAGGCGCGCAGCGAACGGCCGATGAGCCTGCTGATCTCGTGGGTGCGACCGCCGATGCGGCCCTTCACGGACTCGCGCACCCCGCGGGTGTTCGTCGCGGAAGGCAGCATCGCGTACTCGGCGGTGACCCAGCCGAGGCCGGAACCGGAGCGCCAGCGCGGCACCCCGTCCTGCACGCTGGCCGCGCACAACACGCGGGTCCGCCCGAACTCCACCAAGACCGACCCGGCGGGCCAATCCTGGTAGCCGCGGGTGATTCGCACTTCCCGGAGCGCGTCGTCGCTCCGCCCGTCCGCTCTCGCCACGCGGCCCACCCTAACGAGTCCGTTCGCGGCGAGTCGCGCGGCGGGTCCTCGGCGGTGCCGGCGGTCCGCCTGATCAGCCGGGCAGCGCTACCAGTCGACTTCGCGCCAGTCGACGACCTTCGGGCGCCGCCCGGTCTCCAGGAAGTCCCGCAGCGCCGCCGCGAGCACCGCCGGATCGACTCCGCTGCCCGCCGGGAACTCGGCGTCCTCACCGGACAAGCCGGGCGAGGACGGGTCGCCGTCGAGCACGGCGTAGTCGTGGTCGGCGTCGAAGTGGCTCAGGTAGCCGAAACCTCCGGACACCGCGGCGACCACGTCGTGGTCGAGCATGCCGGTGGCCGAGTCGGCCAGTTCCCTGCCTTCGTGCCAGATCGTCGCGGGGCCCGCGTTCGGCTCCGCCAGCCGCCGGATCAGGTCGTCGACCTCGCCCGGCTCGGTGATGCTGAGCCCGTCGCCCGCGTTCACGTCCGCCGTCGACGCGATCGACCACACCGCAGTGATCGTCATCGTTTCCCCTTCCACCGCGAACGCCGCCGCTCGTTCAGATCGAATGGCTCTGACCGGCCTCGACGACCTCGACCGGCCCGTCGAACTCCTCGATCGCCTCCCGAAGGATCTCCTGCGGGTCCGTCCACGGTTGCAGGTGGGTCAGCAGCAGCTGCCGCACCCCGGCCCGCTTCGCGACGCGGGCGGCCTGCCTGCCCGACAAGTGCACCCCGTCGGGGCGGTCCGGGGAGTCGGCCCAGGACGCCTCCGCCAGCAGCACGTCCGCGTGGCGGGCCAGCTCCTCCAACGCCGCGCACGGGCCGGTGTCACCGGTGTAGGCGAGCACGCGGTCCGCGGTCTCCACCCGGAAACCCCAGGCCGGGCAGAGGTGGTCCACCGGAAGCGCCGTCACCCGGAACGGTCCCACTTCGGCGGGTTCGTCGAAACCCTCGAAGTCGTACACGTCGGCGAGGTCGGTGTCCGCGAGCTCCGCGGCGTTGGGCGCGTACAGCCTGGTCAGCCGATCCTGCGTCTCCGGCGGGCCGAACACCCGCAGCCGGTGCGCCACCGGGTCGTACGGCGGGTCCGGGCGGTAGCGGCGCAGCACCGTGAGCGCCCCGAAGTCCGAGCAGTGATCCGGATGCAGGTGGCTCAGGAACAGGCCGTTCAGGTCGAACGGGTCCACGTGACGTTGCATCGCGCCGACCGTGCCGTTGCCGAGGTCGAGGGCGATCCGCGTCTCCCCGGATTCGACGAGGTAACCGGAGGCGGGTGAGTCCGGACGGGGAAGGCTGCCCGAGCACCCCAGAATCGTCAGCTTCACACCGATGAGCCTGACACGGCGAAGGGCTTCACGGACTCGGTTATGGAGATCGGACCACCCAAGAAGCGGGACGCCAGTTTCGCGAAGCGCTCCGGCTCACCCGTTGCGCTGAATTCATGCGTCGGATCGGGGCGTTCGCTGAACAAGTCCTGTTCGGTGAGTACCCGGACCACGTCCTTCGCCGTCTCCTCCGCGCTGGACACCAGCGTCACGTGATCGCCCATCGCGATCTGCAGCACCCCGGTGAGCATCGGGTAGTGCGTGCAGCCCAGCACCAGCGTGTCCACGTCCGCCTGCTGCAGCGGATCCAAGTAGCCCTGCGCCAAGCCGAGGACCTGGCGACCGCTGGTGATGCCGCGCTCCACGAAATCCGCGAACCGGGGGCAGGCGGCCGTGGTCAGCCGCACCTGGGGCGCGGCGGTGAACGCGTCGTCGTAGGCGCGGGAGCGGATGGTGGCCTGGGTGCCGATCACCCCGACCCGGTTGTTGCGCGTGGTGGCGACGGCGCGGCGCACCGCGGGCAGCACCACTTCCACGACCGGGACGTCGTAGCGCTCGCGGGCATCGCGCAAGCACGCCGCCGACGCGGTGTTGCACGCGATGACCAGTGCTTTCACCCCGTCCTCGACGAGCGAGTCGGTGATGGCGAGGGTGCGGGCGCGGATCTCGGCCAGTGGCATCGGACCGTACGGCGCGTTCGCGGTGTCCCCCACGTAGCGGATCGCTTCGCCCGGCAACTGGTCCAGCACGGCCCTGGCGACGGTCAGCCCGCCGACCCCGGAGTCGAAGATCCCGATCGGCGCGTTCGTCACGCCGACAGTGTGCCAGGCGCGGCCTTCTCAGCCCCTCGACGAGTGCTGCGCGCCACCAGCCACGCCGCGAGCAACCCGCCCAGCGCGCCGCACAAGTGGCCCTGCCAGGAGATCTGCGGTTGGGTGGGCAGCACACCCCACAACATCCCGCCCCAGTAGAAGAACAGCACCACCGCCACCAGGATCTGGGCGAAGCTGCGCACGAAGAAGCCGCGCACCAGCAGGAACACCATCCAGCCGAAGGCCACGCCGGACGCGCCGATGTGCGTCCCGCCGTCGGCGATCAGCCAAGTCCCGAGACCGGCGACGAGCCACACCGTCGCCGTCACCGCGACGAACTGGCCCACGCCGTTGGCCAGCAGCAACCAGCCCAGCACCAGCAGCGGAACCGTGTTCGACATCAGGTGCGGCAGGCCGCCGTGCAGCAGCGGAGCCCACAGCACGCCGTCCAGGCCGTCGATGCGGTGCGGCTCGATGCCGTACTGGTCCAGCCGCTGCCCGTTCAGCTGGTCCCAGAGCTCCAGCGCCCACAGCACCGCCACCATGAACGTCATCTGCACCGCCGCGCGCAACGGCTTCTGCGGGATCACACGCGGCCGCTGCCGTTCTGGCTGATTCGTCACCTTTTCGAGATTACGCGGATCGGGTCAGCGGTGACTCGGGGATGACCCGGACTCGTCATCGGCGCCAGATAGGCTCCCGCACCGTCGCCGAAGCTGATCGCTGGAGGTATGAGCGGTGCACACCACCGCACGGGCCGAGCAGGCCGTGCTAGCCGAAGCGCAGTTCGGGCACGGGCCCACCTGGGACGCGGGAACCGCCAGCCTGCTGTGGACCGACCTCCGGTCCCGCACCGTGCACCGCTACGCGCCCGACGACACCGACCACTCCATGGAGGTGCCGCAGCAGGTCAGCGCCGCCAAACCGCGCTCGCGCGGCGGGCTGCTGCTGCACTTCGACGAAGGCATCGCGCTCTACGACCCGGACGGGGAACGCCGCACCTGGCTCACCTTCTGGGCCCGTGACGGGTTCCGCGGCGGCGAGACCACCGTCGACTCGTGCGGGCGGGTGTGGGCCAACACCGTGCCCGAGGACGAGCACGGCGACGGCTGGCTCGTGCGGGTCGACGCCGGAGGCGCCGCGCACGTGGTGCTCAACGGGATCTCCGCGGGCAACGGCCTGGCCTGGAGCCCCGACGACACCGTCCTGTACTTCGCCGACGGCGCGACCCGGCGCGTCGACGCGCTCACCGTCGACCCCGTGACCGGCGCGGCCTCCGAGCGGCGCCCCGCGTTCGAGGTCGACGGCGAACCCGGCGGGCTGTGCACCGACGTCGAGGGCGGTGTGTGGGTCGCCGTGCGGGACCGCGGCGAAGTGCGCCGCTACGCGCCCGACGGGCGCGTGGACCGGACGGTGCCGCTGCCGTCGCAGCGGCCGACGGGGTGCTGCTTCGGCGGCGAGGATCTCACCGACCTGTACATCACCACCGCCCGCGAAGGCCTCGCCGAGCCCGCCCCGGCCGACGGCGCGGTGCTGGTCCTGCCCGATGCGGGAACCGGCCTCCGCTCCCACACCTTCGCCGGCTGACCATCCCGCCGCGGTTTCGGAGTGAACGGACCGTTCGTCCAATCCCATTGGACCAACGGTCCGTTGACTCATCCCCACCAGCCGCCGGCCGCCCCGCGAAGGCACCCCACCCGCAGCCGCCCGGGTTGAAGTGAACGGACCGCTTGTCCGATCCCGTTGGACGAACGGTCCGTTCACTCCTCCAGACCTCCAGACCTCCAGACCTCCAGGCGGACGCGAGGTGGTCGGGAGCGGCGAGCGCTGGCGGGGTGGAGTGAACGGACCGCTTGTCCAATGCGGTTGGTCGAACGGTCCGTTCACTCGCTCCCATCGGTCGTGCGGCGGGTGTGGGGACGCCGCCGGGGGCGTCTGAAGTGAACGGACCGTTTGTCCGACCCCGTTGGTCGAACGGTCCGTTGACTCGGTTGCCTCGGGTGGCGGGGTGGAGTGAGCGGACCGTTTGTCCAGTCCCGTTGGTCGAACGGTCCGTTCACTTGGGGCGGGTCAGGATTGGGCGCGGAGGGTGGTTGCTGCGGAGTGGGCGCCGTCGTGGTGGGGCCAGCGGGGGGTGTCACCGGTGGGGGTGTCGCCGAGGATGGTGACGCGCTGGCCCACGCGTCGCTCCGCGTAGTCGTTGATCGCGTAGTGCTGGGTGGCGCGGTTGTCCCACATGGCGATGGCGCCGGTCGTCCAGCGGAAGCGGCACACGTGGCTCGGGTGTTCGACGAGGGTGTAGAGGTGCCGCAGCAGCAGGTCGCTCTCGGTCGCGTCGAGCTGCGGGATGCGGCGGGTGAACATGCGGTTGACGTAGAGCGAGCGCCGGCCCGTCTCGGGGTGCACGCGGACCACGGGGTGTTCGGCTTCGCTGCGGAACGAGCCGTTGGGGTGCTCGAAGACGTGGATCGCGGTGAGGCCGTCCAGCATGTCCCGCAGTGGTGCCGAGACCGCTTCGTAGGCGAGGTACTGGTTGCTCCACATCGTGTCGCCGCCGAACGGGGGGCATTGCACGATTTGCAGGATCGAGGCCACGGGCGGGGTGGGACTGAAGGTGACGTCGGTGTGCCAGACGTCGGCTTTGGCGCCTTGCGCGGAATCGAGCACGACGATTTCGTCGTGCCCGTCGAGCTTCGGCAGGAAGGGGTGCACTTCGAGTTCGCCGAGTCGCTTGCCGAAGTCGATGTGCGCTTGCGGGCTGAGTCCGGCCGCTTCGGGGAAGAACAGCACGAGGTGTTCGAGCAGCAGCTCGTGCACTCGCTGGAAGGCCTGGTCGGAGAGGTCGTTCAGGTCGATGCCGCGGACCTCGGCGCCGAGCGCGCCGCTGATGGGACGGACCTCCAGGTCGGTGTCCTGAATGGGAGCAACCATGATGACGACCCTTTCTCGGTGGAACTGAGAACAATGCGCGTGCGGAATGGCGGATCAGCGATTCGAGTGCGCGCTGCCCGTGGTGGCGAAAATTCTTGACCAAAAAGGGAATGTGGTGCGATGCTCGCGGTACCGGAATCGGTTTCCGGTGGCGATTTCCCCCTGGCTCTGAGTTCGCGCGGCGACGGCGCCCGCGGCATGAGCGCACGCATTCGCAGCAGGAACAGGAGTGCACCAGTATGGCTTCGGAGACCACGGATCCCGGCGCGCGGTTGGCGGCGCTGACCGATCTCGCCACCCCGTTCGCGGTGCGCGCGGCGGTGACGCTCGGCGTGCCGGACCGGATCGCGGAGGGCACCACGGGGCTCGCCGATCTCGCCGCGGCCACCGGGACGGACGCCGATTCGCTGGCGAGGTTGCTGCGGCACCTGGTGGCGATCGGGTTCCTCGCCGAGCAGGACGGCGGCTTCGCGCTGACCGACGTCTCCCGGCACCTGCTGGGGGAGGACAGCGCCTGGCAGAAGAAGTGGCTGGCCCTCGACGGTCCGGGCGCGAAGATGGACCTGGCCTACGCGGGCATGGCGCATTCGGTGCGCACCGGCCGGTCCGGTTACGAACCGGTGCACGGCGTGCCGTTCTGGGACGACTACCAGCGCGACGACGCCCTGCGCGGCTTCTTCGGCGCGATCATGGCCGCGCACGCCTGGCAGACCGGTCCGCTGCTGGCCGCCGAGTACGACTGGGCGCCGGTCAAGAACGTGATCGACATCGGTGGCGGAGTGGGGGCGCTGCTGGTCGAGGTGCTGCGCGGGCAGCCGCACCTGGAGGGCGCGGTGCTGGACCTGCCGCCGGTGGCCGCCGAGGCCGCGGAGGCGCTCGACGGCTCCGGGGTGCGCGACCGCGCCGAGTTCGTGCCGGGCAGCTTCTTCGACGAGCTGCCCGCGGGCTACGACCGGTACGTCGTGTCGCGGGTGCTCACGGACTGGCCGGACGCCGACGCGGTGCGCATCCTGCGCCGTTGCGCCGAGGCCGCGGGCAGCGGTGGCCGCGTCCTCGTGGTGGAAGTGCTGGCCGGGGAGGAGCACGCGAAGAACAACTCCTCGTTCGACCTCCAGTCGTTGTCGCTGCTCGGCGGTCGCGAGCGGTCGGTGCGCGATTTCGAGGTGCTGGCCGCGGAAGCGGGTCTCGCGGTGCGGGGCAGCCGCAGCTGGGACGGCGGGCTGGTGCTCGTGGAGTGCGAAGCCGCCTAGCGGACCGCACCCGGCCTGGGCGCCGCTCATGCCCAGGCCGGGAGCCGCCGGGCCCGCGGGTCGGGCAGCACTCCCACCTGGTGCAGCCGGTCGAGCAGCGACAGCTGGTGCTGCCCGAGCCCGGCCATGTTGTGCATGACGGTGTAGCGCAGCCGGTCGTTGCCGCCGGTGAACCGCAGGGCGCGCCGCCCCACGACCCGCCCCGCCCAGGACAGGTCCGTGATCATGCGCGCCGCGTTGTGGCTCGTCTGTCCGATGTGGACCAGCTTGGGGAGTCGTTCGGCCTGGTACGAGCGGATTCCCGCGTCCACCGAGGCTGCGGTGAGCTCGCCGCTGCCCAGGTGCCCGGCGAGGCTCTCGGCGTCGGTGATGGAGGTGTTCATGCCCTGCGCCGCCATCGGATGCACCGCGTGGCCCGTCTCGCCGACCAGCGCCAGCCCCGGAATCCCCAGGCTGGGCGCGAGGAATCGGGACACCGGCAGCACCTGCCGGTTCGCCGCGCTCGCCCGCAGCGCGTCGGCGAGCGGGTGCAGCGCGGGCGTGCCGCCCACCAGCCGGTCGATCCAGCGGGCCATGCCGTCCTCGTCGAGCCCGCGCAGCTCATCGGGCCGGACCTGCACGTAGAGGCGCACCCGTCCGCCGGGCAGCGGGTAGCGCAGCCGCAGCCCGAATTCGCTCACGTACGCCGAGAAGTCCTGCTCGACCGGCGGCGCGTCGGCGATGTCGAAGGCGGCCAGCCGGTGCGGGTACTCGTCGCGGTGCACCGCGATCCCGGCGGCCTTGCGCAGCCGCGAGGAGAGGCCGTCGGCGGCGACGACGAGCTTCGCGCGGACATCGCGTTCCTGCCCGCCTTCGCTGATCCGCACCCCGTCGACCCGTCCGGCGGCGTCGCGCAGCAGGTCGCGCACGAGCACGCCGCGGCGGAACTCCACGGAGCCGTCGAGCCGGTCCGCCAGCGCGTCCAAGATCACGGGGTAGTCGTGGGCGAGCAGCCACCGCTCCTCGTCGCGCAGCCGCTCGTAGTCCAGCGCCATCAGCGGTGCCCCGCCCGAATCGCGCGCCACCAGCCGCGCCAGCCGCAGCCCGCCGCGCAGTTCGAGGCGCTGCGCCACGTTCCAGTCCCGCAGCACCCGCAGCGCACCGGGTTGCAGCACCTCGCCCTTCGCCACCCGGGTCGGTCCGGCCTGCTTCTCCAGCAGCAGCACCCGGAAACCGCGGGTGCTCAGCGCGCAGGCCGCGGCGAGACCGCCGACCCCGGCACCGCACACCACCACGTCGGCGTCCATCAGTCCCTCCCAGCGCGGTCGCGGTAGCGGGCGAGCGCGCGCAGCGCCAACCCGTTGGCCAAGGCCCGGTTCGCGTAGCGGGACACGTGGCGCACGTACTCGTTGACGGGGGCCGCCGGCCAGGAACCGTCGGGGCGGCGGGCGTCGACGAGCCAGCGCACGCCGCGCCGGACCTCGGCGTTGGCGGTGCCCGAGCCCGCCACCAGCAGCGCGCCGACGGCCCAGGCCGTCTCCTCGACGGTGCCGGGCTCGTCGCCGCCGGTTCCCCAGGAGCCGTCGGCGAGTTGGGCGCGCATCAGCCAGTCCCGGGCGCCGCGCGCGGCGTCGGACTCGCCCGCACCGGCCCGCACCAGCGTTTGCAGCACCGCCGAGGTGCCCGCCGTGTGCATCCGGTACCACACGGATTCGTAGCTGCCGTCCGGCTGCTGCGCGCTCTGCAACCAGGTCACGGCCTTCTGCACGCGCGGATCGCTCGCGGGCACCCCGGAATCCAGCAGCCCGTCCAGCGACTGCACCGTCATGTGCGGGCAGGGGCCGCTGTTGGCGACCTTCGTGTTCCGCACGCACAACCCCCACGAGCCGCGGGTGTCCTGCTGCGCGAACAGCCAGGAGGCCCCGGCGTCCAGGGCGGGCCGGTGCCGGTCACCGGGGTAGCGCGCCAGCGCGGACATGATCTCGCCGGTCTCCAGCGAAGCGGGCCAGCCGCGGGCGCCCGACCAGCCCCAGAAGCCCGGCGGGCAGCCGAACGCGGTGAACGGCCGGTCCTGCTGGTCGCGCAGGAAGATCTCGCGGGTCGCCAGCAGCCGCTCGTCGGTCGCGTAACCCGCTTCCAGCAGGCCGCCCGCCGCGTACATCGACCAGGTCAGCTCCAGCGGCCCGCTGTTCCACGAACCGTCGTCGTTGGCCTGCTCCCGGAACCAGCGCACCGCGCCCGCGACCATGTCCTCGCCGAGCCCGGCGCGCGCCAGGCCACCGCAGATCAGGCCCGTCACCCAGGCGTCCTCGCACCAGCCGCCGGTGCTGCCCTCGTGCTCGTAGACCTGCCGGATGATCGACAACGCCCGCGGGGTGCCCGCCTTCGACAGCAGCCGGGTCAGCGGCGTCTGCTTGCGGTGCGCCGCCTGCGCCAGGCCGAGCGCGCAGACCATCGGCGCCCGCAGGTCGAACAGCCGCTGGAACGGCCCGCGCAGCAAGGTCAGCTCCAGCGGGAAGCGCCGCATCTCGTCGATCTCGAGCCAGCCGACGAACGAGTAGAACTGGCGGCACCACGCGGTCACCTCGGGATGCGGGATCGCCTCCAGCCCGCCGAACTCCCGCATCCAGCGCAGCCCCGCCGCGACCGCGTCCGCCGCGTCGTCCGGGGCGACCAGGTGCAGCGTCGCCGCGGCCACCGCCGTCGGACCCGGCTCGTCCGGCTCACCGGGGATCATGCTCCAGCCGCCACCGGCGGACTGCCGTGCGCGCAGCCACGCCACGCCCCGCTCGATCAGGTCCGCCGAACCGTGCGGATCGGCGAAGTGCAGCGCGCTGACCGCGCCCACCGTGCTCAACGTGGACGTGAGGCCGTCGCCGCCGTAGTCGAACACGCCGTCCGGCCGCCGCACGGCGAACACCGCCTCCGCCGCGGCGTCGATCACGCGGGAGATCTCCTCGGCCTGCAGGGTCGTCATGGCAGCGTCGCCTTCCGTTGTTCCATCGGGGGCGGGAATTCGTGGCCGGTGCGCAGCGCGGCCTGGGTGCTGAGGCTGAACGCCAGCGCGGGCACCAGCACCGCCAGCGCGATCCACGCGCCGGCGCCTCCCGCGATCAGCGCGGCGGTGAGGACCAGCCGCTCCGCGACGAGGATCTTGTGCGCCTGCAACGCCTTCCGCGGCGGCAGGTCGTCGACGTGCTCGAACAGCAGCGAGAACGCGGCCGTCCCGGCGCAGGCCGCCAGCGCCGCCAGCAGGTAGTAGCCCGTCGGGTCCGGCACGTAGCCCGCGGCTCCCAGCACGATCAGCATCGCCGCGGCGTAGAGCCCGAACGACATCCGCACGGCGGCCCGGACCCCGCTGCGCACCGGCACCGAGCGGTAGCCGCCCGCCCGGTCCCCTTCGACGTCGCGCATCGTGCCGACCAGGTTCGACGCCGCGTCGTGCAGCAGGAGCACCAGCGCGAACACGGCGATCGTCCACGGCAACCGGTCCGCCGCCAGCAGCGCGCCGACGGCCAGCGCCAGCGCCGTCAACGCGCCGCGCACCAGGTTCCCCGACAGGCCGCGGGCCTTGCAGAACCGGCTGTAGGCGACGATGCCGCCGGTCGCGACCACCACCAGGACCAGCGCGTGCCAGTTCACCAGCAGCGTCAGCAGCGTGGCCGCCACCGCGCACGCCACGCCGCAGACCACCGCGGTGCGCGCGGACAACCGGCCGGACGGGATGGGGCGCTGCGACTTGTCGATGGCGTCCAGCTCGCGGTCGAAGTAGTCGCCCAGGTAGTGCCCGGACAGCCATCCCAAGGTCGGCACCACCACGGCCGCGATCACCTGCACGCCCCAGCCGCCCCCGGCCAGCGCCGCGCCCGCCGAACCGACCATGGCGGGGTAGCAGGTCGTGTACGGCCGCCACGTCTCCACGTGCGCCCGGATCCCGCGGCGCAGCGCGGATGTCGACGCCGCCACGGCTACCGGTCCCGGTGGATCGCGAGGTCCGCCACCGCCGCGAGCAACCGGGTGCCCTCCGCCACCGGCAGCGCGTCCAGCTCGGCGTGCGCCCGGCGGATCTCGTCCTCGGCCTGCTCGGCGGCGTGCTCGACGGCGCCGAGCCGCTCCAGCACTTCCCGCAGCAGCGCGAAGGACTCCGCGGGAGACCGGGTGCCGCTGAGCGCGTCGACGAGCACCGCGCGGTCCTGCGGGCCCGCCATCCGGTGGCCCACGATCACCGGGAAGGTGGGGCGCATGTTCCCCGCGTCGCTGTCGGCGGACTTGCCGGTGACGCTGCTGTCGGCCAGGTAGGGCAGCAGGTCGTCGCGCATCTGGAAGGCCGCGCCGACCCGCTCTGCGAACCGGGTGGCGGCCTCGACCTGCTCGGCGGTGCCGCCGCCGAGGATCGCGCCGGATCGGCACGCCGCCCGGAACAGGGCACCCGTCTTCAACGCCGCCATCCGCCGGTACCGCTCCGGCGGACACGCCGGATCCCGCAGGAGCTCGGCTTCCAGCGCCTGCCCGCGGCAGAGGTCGACTCCCGCGGCGGCGACCGCGCGCACCGCGCCCAGCACCGCCTCGGCGGGCAGCCCGCATTCGGCGAGGGTGTCGAACAGGCCCAGGATCAGCGCGTCGCCGGTGACGATGGCGTCGGCGACGCCGAACTTCGCGGGCACCGACGGCCGGCCGCGGCGCAGCTCGTCGCCGTCGATGATGTCGTCGTGCACCAGCGAGGCCACGTGCAGGTATTCGACGGACAGCGCCGCGGGCAGCACCGCCGCGCGGTCGCCGCCGACGGATTCCGCGGTGGCCACCAGCATCAGCGGGCGCAGCATCTTGCCCGGCGCGAGCAGCGCGTAGCGCGCGATGTCCCCGATGTGGTCGGTGCCCGCGCTCCAGCGGCGTTCCAGTTCGGCGCGCAGCTCGGCGGCGATGGGGGAGGCGGCGATGACGGCCTCGGGACCGGCCGCCAGGTCGTCGGCGGCGTCGGTGGTCCGCGCGGTCATCGGGTCGGCCCGCTCTGCTCGGCCGCGAATTCGGCGGCGACCTTGAGCACCAGGTCGTTGACCTCCGCGGTGCCGACGGTCAGGCGCACCCCGGCCTCGGCGGTCACCCGCACGACGATGTCGTGGGCTGCGCACAGCTCGACGAACCGGGAGCTCTCCGCGCCCAGCGGCAGCCACAGGAAGTTCCCGCCGCTGGGAGGAACGGCGAATCCGCAGGCCAGCAGCCCGTCGCGGAGCCGGTCGCGTTCGGCGGCGACCGCCGCGCACTGGCGGCGCATCACCTCGGTCGCGTCGAGCGCGGCGGTCGCCGCCGCCTGCGCGGGGGCGCTGACGCGGAAGAACAGGGCGCTCGGCTTCAACGCCGCGAGCACCGATTCGGGGGCGAGCAGGTATCCGACGCGCAACGCCAGCAGCCCGTAGGACTTGGAAAAGGTCCGGGCGACCGTCACCCGCTCGTCCGTTCGGGCTAGTTCGAGTCCGTCGGCAATCGAACCGGTCTCGGCGAAGTCGACGTAAGCCTCATCGATCACAATGTGCACGTCCTGCGGAACGCGGTCGAGGAATCGCGTGATCTCGCCGGTGCCGAGCACCGTTCCGGTCGGATTGTTCGGATTGCACAGCAGCACCACCCGAGTCCGTTCGGTGATCGCGGCGGCCATCGCGTCCAGGTCGTGGGCGTCGTCGCGCAGCGGCACGCCGACCGCCGTCGCGCCGGCGTTGCCGATCATCAGCGGGTACATCTCGAACGACGGCCACGGGTGCACCACTTCGGCGCCCTGACCGGCGTGGACCTGGAGGAACTGCTGCAGCAGCGCGCCGGAGCCGACCCCGGCCAGCACCTGCCCGGCGGGCACGCCGTGGTGCTCGGCGATCCGCCGGACCAGGTCGGTGGAGAACGGGTCCGGGGTGAGGTTGAGTTCTCCGAGAGTCGCTTCGGCGGCTTCTCTGACGCCAGGCAACGGGGGAGCGAAATTCTCGTTCAGAGAAAGCTGGTGCGCAATTGAGGTCACAGTGCCATTCCCGTTCTGGCCGCTGGATGTTATGCCCCCCGCGCGGTGCCCGCCGGTATCGGGCCGACCCGCTCGTGATGCTCGTCGAATACTGAGTTCCGCGTGCGTGCGGTGTCAAGGACGCGTTCAGCTCGGAACGTAATCAGCGTGTTTCGCATTGATTCCGTTCGGTTTTTCGAGGGAATTCCCTGAACGTTCTGTGCCAGTGCCGGGCGGGGCACCTGGCCCGGTGGGCTGTGCTAGCCCGCGCCGCGCGGTTCGAGGTGCGTTCCGGCGGTCGCGCGTGCGCGGGCGCGCGGCGGCCCGCTGCGGGGTGCCGCGCCGCGGGTTGCAACTGATCTGTGATCTCGGTCGATGTCGCTGGTCAGTGCGGCTCTAGGCCGAGTAGTTCAACGCGCTCCGCGGCAGGCTCCCCCGAACGGCTCTGGAATATTCCATCGGTCGTTCGGTACACCGGAACCAGCGCGCTCGCCACAGCGGCAGTCGGGGCCCGGTGGGCGCGCTCGCCACGGTCCGGGGACCGGTGGTTGAGCCGCGACCGGCGGGAGTACTGGTCGCGGTCGGTCCGCGGCCTCGGTGCGTTCGGGGCGTGCCGGGGCCGCGGGCCGGTATCCCCGTTCTTCCCAGTGGGGCACCTCCCGTATTCGTTCTATTTCGCGCGCCGCCGCATCCGCGGAAAACCGCCGACCGGGCGAATCGCGGATTGTCGAACAATCACTGTGAAAACGGCAAATACCGGCACTTTTGGGCCGAATGCCGTTCCGCTTATGGTGCGAACAGTTTCCTCTTGGCAGCGAGGCGGGCACCGGCCCGTTTCGTGGAGGAGCCGGGACCGAATCGGCGCGCTCCGGTTCACCCGACAACGACGACGTCCGGGCCGCCCCATCGCCCCGGACTCGAGATCGAGGAGATCAAGATGGTCGCTGCCCCCCGTCGCCTGGCCCGGCTCGCCGGAGTCGTCGCGGTCGCCCTCTCGGCCGCCGCCACCGTGTCCGTCTCGGCCGCGCAGGCCGAACCGGCCGACGTCACCCCGTACGTCGTCGGCGGCCAAGACGCCGACATCGCCGACAACCCGTTCGTCGTCGCCCTGCTCACGCCGAGCGGCCAGCAGTTCTGCGGCGGCTCCCTGGTCTCCGAGACCAAGGTCGTCACCGCCGCGCACTGCACCACCGGCTCGCAGCCCAGCGAGATCAACGTCCTCAGCGGGCAGACGAACATCAGCGGCTCCGAAGGCACCGTCTCCGAGGTCAGCGACGTGTGGGTGCACCCCGAGTACACCGACGCCACCCAGGGCTTCGACGTCTCCGTGCTGACGCTGGCCGCCCCGGTGCAGGAAGCTCCGATCGAGCTCGCCACCGCCGACGACGCCGGCTACGCCCCCGGCACCGACGCCACCGTGCTCGGCTGGGGGACCACCAGCGAGGGCGGCTCCACCTCCGACAGCCTCCAGCAGGCGACCGTGCCGGTGAGCTCCGACGCGGACTGCTCCGCGGGCTACGCCGAGTACAGCCCCGACTCGATGGTCTGCGCCGGCCTGCCCGAGGGCGGCGTCGACGCCTGCCAGGGCGACTCCGGCGGTCCGATCGTGGCCGACGGCCGCCTCATCGGCGTCACCTCCTGGGGCGAAGGCTGCGCCCGACCCGGCAAGCCCGGTGTGTACGCCCGCGTCGGCGCCTACAACGACGTCCTCACCGAGCAGATCAACAGCTGAACGAATTCCGGTCGTCCTTCTCGGGTGGCCGGGTAGCGGAACCTCAGCGTTCCTCTCGCTGCGGGATCGATTTCACTAGTGGCTTCCGCCACGAGAGAAATCGCTGTCCTCGCGAGAGGAACGCTGAGAACCCGCCGGTGGTCGGCTCTTGCACGTGGGCTGAGCGCTGACGCGCTTACAGGCACGGCTTCGCCGCGAAGACCGACTGCGGGCAAGAATTCAGAAGAACAACTGTTTTGTGCGGGGATTTCGTGGGGCGGTCCTTCGGGGCCGCCCCGCTTCGCGTCGTACGGGGGGTCAAGTGGGTTGGCGGAGGGAGCGGTCTTCGAACTTCGCCGCGTAGCCGCCGATGAGGGCTCGGGACTCGGTCGCGCCGAGGGCGACCCGGTCCAGGTCGTCGACGGAGTCGCGGAACGACGCGACCCGATCGGGGCCGTCCAGCAGCAGGCCGCACTCCTGGCTCTCCAGCAGCACGGTCGCGATGCCGTGGCTGAACTCGATGAACGTGAACGGACCGCCGAGGCCCGCGTGCACCCCGAGATCAGTGGGCAGCACCCGCACGGTGATGTTCGGGGCCTCCGCGCAGCGCAGCAGGTGCCGCAACTGCCCACCGGTGACGGCGGGCCCGCCGACCGGGCGGGTCAGCACCGACTCGTCGAGGTAGGCGGTGAGCTCGACGGGGGTGGCCTTGTGCAGAATCCCTTGACGCACCTGGCGAACGTTGACCCGCTCGTCGATTTCCCCGGTGCTGCCGCCGGAAGCCGCGCAGACCGCCGTGGCGTAGCCGCGGGTCTGCAGCAGGACGGGCACGTAGCCGAGGCTGAGTTCCGTGAGCCGGGTCGCGCGCTGCTCCGCGTCGATGCAGGCGCGGGTGTGCGCGGAGAGCCCGGCCATCGCCTCCCACCAGGACGGCCGGCCCAGTTCCTCCGCCATCGTCAGCAACTGCTCGCGGCGTTTGCCGCGCACTCTCAGCGCCGCCAGCACCGCCGCGAGGTCTGGGCCGCCGATGCCGCGCTGCGCGGTCTCGATGCGGCTGATCTTCGCGATGCTCCAGCCGAGCTGTTCGGCGAGCACTCCCTGGGACATCCCTTTGTCTTTGCGCACCTTGCGGACCTCGGCCGCTAACGCTCGGGCACGGGGAGAGTTCGACATGAACGCCAGAATATGGGGCTGGGGCGGAAAAATCGTCGCTCGATCAGGTATTCGTGAACCACCCGAACACCGGCGCGCACGCGACGTCGGGTGCACCCGCGAGCGGTCCGGGCAACCCTCGCGGAGCAGTGCCGCGCTGCGCCGATCCGGTGAATGATGTTGCGGGGACCCGGAATCCGGGCCCCCGCTTCCCCCAGGTCATCCGACCCCCCGGATGCCTCGCGGCGTTCCCCCGTGCCGCTGCGATCAGGTTGGCACGACCGGCGGACCCGTTTCCAGCGAAACGGCGAACAATCCCGAGGAACATGTGGCGTGCAGTCGAGATCAGTTCCCGGGGATAGACTCGCCCCGGGGAGGGCCGTCAGTCGCCCAGCGCGCGCAGCGGTCGAATCACGCCATGGTGCGCCATGAGCGGGCGACACCGCACCTGTGGAAGGACGCATGCCGTTACCCGGATCCTCCGAGATCGCAGTGGCCGAAGGCGAGCAGCGGCGGGCACGGGCCCCGCAACCGCTGCTGGACACCACCCTGGACCAGCTGCGGACGCTGGTGGTGGTGCACGAGGCGGGCACCGCGCTGGCCGCGGCCCGATTGCTCGGGCGCGAGCAGTCCAGCGTGCAGAAGCAGCTGGACACGCTCAACCGCAACTTCCGGGAGCTGTGCGGGGAAGCGCTCGTGCTCAAGCAGGGCAGGGGCAAGGACGCGCTGTTCACCGCGACCGGTGAGGCGCTGGTCGAACGGGCGCGGGACACCCTCGACGACTGGCTGGAGGTCGTCACCGATTCCCGGCGGCGCGTCGGCGGCTCGCTGCGGGTGGGCACCACCCGGTTCACGCTCGGCTTCCTCACGCCCGCGGTGGAGCAGGTCGCGGCGGACTTCCGCGCCGACGGCGTCGACCTGAAGGTCGTGCACCTGCGGACCCGGAATCTGCTGGAAGCGTTGCGCGCCAACGAGGTCGACCTGGTCTGCGGCAGCACGCTCACCCACGTCGGCGCCGACCCGGACGGGCTCGACGTGCTGGAGTGGCGCCGCAGCGGGCTCACCCTGGTCACGAACCTCGACCGGCGGCTGGTGGCCGGGCCGGCGGTGCGGGCCGCGGCGCTGCCCCGGCTGCCGCTGGTCATCGCGGGCAGCGGGCTCGTCGCGGAGTTCCTGCGCGGGTGGTTCGGCGCGGACTACCGCAGCGCGCTGAACGTGGCGGGCGAGGTGGACGACGTGCGCTACGGCTTCGAACTGCTCAGCTCCGGGCTGTTGCACGGCTGCATGCTGGTCACCCGGGGCGTGGCGGAGGCGGCGATGGACGGGCGGCTGCCCGACGGTCGCGGCCTGCGCGCGCTGGACGTGCTCGGCGACCTCGAACCGAAGCTGGAGGTGCTGGTCGGCGCCTTCGCCCGCGGCGGCGAGCGCGAGCAGCACGACGGCGCGCACCCGCTGAACCGCCTGTGGGAAGCGCTGGCCCGGCAGCACTCGCAGTGGAACGAGAACCGGACCGTGCGCTCCACTGTGGACTGACCGGCCGAGCCGATCACTGGCCGAGGAGTTCGCCGAGTCGTCTCCGGGTGGCCACCGGTTCCTCACCGCGGGTGAGCCCGCGGCGGTGAAGGTGAAGCGCGTGAGCGAGCGGGCAACGGGATCCGCGACCGGGCGGCCGGTGCGCGCCCTGGTCGCGCTGGGCGACTCGACGACCCTCGGGATGGGGGATCGGCTGCCGGGCGGCGGGTGGCGCGGCTTCGCCCTGCTGCTCGCCGACGCGCTGGGCGGGCCCGGCCGGATCCGGTACGCCAACCTCGCCACCTCCGGCGCGCGGGTGCGCGACGTGCACGACGTGCAGCTGCCCGCCGCGCTGCGGCTGCGGCCCGACGCCGCCGTGCTGGTCGTCGGCATGAACGACACGTTGCGCTCCGACTTCGACCCGGTGCTGCTGCTGCGGCGGCTGGACGTGGTGATCGGTGAGCTGACCGCGGCGGGAGCGGTCGTGGTGACCGCGCGGTACCACGACCACGGGCGGGTGTTCCGGTTGCCCGCGCCGCTGCGCCGCGCGCTGCGCAAGCGGATCGATGAGGTGAACGCGGTGCTCGACGAGGTGGTCGCCCGCTACGGCGCGCAGTGCGTGGACCTGGACGCGCTGCCCGGCGCGTACGAGCTCGGCACCTGGTCGGTGGACCGGCTGCACCCCTCGGAACTCGGGCACCGGCGGTTGGCGCGGGCCATGGCGCAGCGGCTGCTCGCCGCCGGGTACCGGGTGCCGGAACCGGTGAGCCTGCGGTGTTCCGGCGGCGCCCGGATCACGCCGTGGCACCACCTGGCCTGGCTGGTGTTCCGGGGTGTGCCGTGGCTGGTGCGGCGCGGATCCGACCTGCTGCCGCACGCGGCTGCGGTGGTGGTGCGGGAGATCGCCGAGTCGCGGCGCGAACGCCGGGTGCGGCGCGGCCTGCGGCCGGTCGAGCCGGTGCGGGCCGTGCCGTCGCGGCCCGAGGACGTGGTCGTGCGACCGGATGCCGGATAGCAGCTGCGCTCTCGGTCCGGCGTTCGTTGTCACGCGCATGAGCATTCGGGGCGCTCGGTTCACTCGGACGGCCCAACCTGGAGCTCCGAAGAACGTGAATTGATTTCATTTTCGCTGGTGTTCGATTAGCGTCCGGCGTCGACGACGACGAGAGGACTCGCAGATGGCCGGGCAGCGAACCGTGGCGGCGCTCAGCGTCGGCGCCGTCCTCGGCGCCTTGATCGTGACCCCCTCCGCCGCCGCGGCTCCCGAGCAGGCGGCGCCGCTCACCGCGCCCGCGCCGGACGTGCCGCAGGTGCCGGACCACTGCGGCGGGCAGTGCCACCACATCCTTCCGCCGGGCCAGAACGGCAACGCCACGCTGGCCGAGCTCGCCGGGCACCTGCTGCTCGGCACGAAACCGCCGCACTCCGCCGACCAGACGGCGCCCTACGACGAGCTGGCCGCCGGGTACTCGAAGCTCACCACCGGCACCATCAACGAGTTCTTCAACGACAACTCCTTCGGCGTGCGACCCGACGACGTCGAGCGCACCTACAACCCGCGCGAAGACGTCACCGTGGTCCGGGACAAGACCGCCGGCATCCCGCACGTCTACGGCGACACCCGCGACGGCACCACCTTCGGCGCCGGCTACACGACGGCCGAGGACAAGCTGTTCCTGATGGACGTGCTGCGCCGAGCCGGTCGCGGCGAGGTCAGCTCCTTCGCCGGCGGCGCCCCCGCGAACCGCGAGCTGGAGCAGGACTTCTTCGCCACCTCGCCCTACACCGAGCGGGAGCTGGAGCAGCAGATCGAAACCGCCCGCAGCGCGGGCCCGCGCGGGGAGCAGGCCCTCGCCGACGCGAAGTCCTACGTGGACGGCATCAACACCTACATCCGCGAAGCCCACGACGGCCGCTACTTCCCCGGCGAATACGTGGCGACCGGGCACGTCGACCCCATCACCAACGCCGGGGAGATCGAGCCGTTCAAGCTCACCGACCTCGTCGTGCTCGCCTCGCTGGTGGGCGCGCAGTTCGGCGGTGGCGGCGGCAACGAAGTGCAGCAAGCGGTCGCGCGGATGTCGCTGCACGAGCGCTTCGGGCCCGAACGCGGCGAGCAGGTGTGGCGCACCTTCCGCGCCGAGAACGACCCCGAATCCATCCCCACCGTCCACGACGGTTCGTTCCCGTACGCGGTCTCCCCGGAGAACCCGCGAGGTGCGGCGATGCCCGATCCGGGCTCGGTCACCGAGCAGCAGCTCGTGTTCGACCCCACCGGCTCCGCCACCGAACCCGAGCAGGACGGCCAGCGCCAGACCCCGGTCGTGCGGCCGGAAGGCGCTCCCGGCCAGAACGACCCGGCCGCCCAAGCGGAAGCGCTGCGCGGCATGTTCGACGACGGCGTCGTCCCCGCCGACATGGCCGAACCGCGCGGCATGTCCAACGCGCTGCTCGTCTCCGGCGAGCACACCGACAGCGGCAACCCGATCGCCGTGTTCGGCCCGCAGACCGGCTACTTCGCCCCGCAGCTGCTGACCCTGCAGGAACTCCAAGGGCCGGGGATCTCGTCGAAGGGCGCCTCGTTCGCGGGCCTGAGCTTCTACACGCTGCTCGGCCGCGGCCAGGACTACTCGTGGAGCGCCACCACGGCCGCGCAGGACATCGTCGACACCTACGCCGTCGAACTGTGCTCACCCGACGGCGGACCCGTCACTAAGGACTCCGACCACTACCTGTTCCGCGGGGAATGCCTGCCGATGCAGCAGGTCGAACGGCAGAACTCCTGGGAACCCAATCTGGGCGACGACACCCCGGCCGGGTCCTACCGGCTGGTCTCGTTCCGCACCCGCTACGGCCCGGTGACGCACCGCGCCACCATCGACGGCAAGCCCGTCGCCTACAGCACCGTGCGCTCGACCTTCCAGCACGAGGTCGACTCGATCATCGGCTTCCAGCGCTTCAACGACCCCGCCGAGATCACCTCGCCGGAGGCGTTCCAGCGCGCCGCCGAAGACGTGAACTACACGTTCAACTGGTTCTACGCCGACTCCGAGCACATCGCGCACTTCAACTCCGGCGACAACGTGGTCCGCAACCCCGAGGTGGACCCGGCGATGCCCGTCGTCTCCGACCCCGAATTCGAATGGCAGGGCTGGAACCCCGACGGGAACACGGCCGACTACGCGCCGTTCGAGGAGCACCCGCGCACCATCGACCAGGACTACCTCGTCAGCTGGAACAACAAGCAGGCTCCCGGCACCAGCGGCGCCGACTGGAGCAAGGGAGCCGTGCAGCGCGGCGACCTGCTCGACTCCCGAGTCCGCGGGCTCGTCGCCGAAGGCGGCGTGGACCGGGTCGGGCTCACCCAGGCGATGGAGGAGGCCGCACTGGCCGACCTGCGCGCCGAGCGGGTGCTGCCGGACCTGCTGAAGGTGCTCGACAGCGCCCCGAACGACGACCCGGAGCTCACCGCGCGGATCGACCTGCTGCGCGACTGGCTCAACGACGGCGGACTGCGCACCGAGACCGAACCCGGCAGCCGCGAGTACGCCCACGCCGAGGCGATCGAGCTCATGGACGCGTGGTGGCCGCTGCTGGTGCGCGGCACCTTCGAACCCGCGGTCGGCGCGGACGCGTACCAGGCGCTGACCGCGGCCGAGCACATCAACGAATCGCCCTCCGGGTGGCAGAACGAGGAACCCGGCGAGCACGTCGGGCAGGCCCACCAGGGATCCGCGTTCCTGACCGGCTGGTACGGGCAGGTGTCGAAGAACCTGCGCGGCGCGCTCGGCGAGGACGTCCCCGGCGGATTCGGGCAGGGAGCTCCGGGGCCGGGGAACTCGTTGTGCGGCGACGGGAGCCTCGACGCCTGCCGCCAAGCGCTCGTCGACAGCCTCGCCGAGGCGGACGCGACACCGGCGGAGCAGACGTATCCGGGCGATGCGGACTGCGAGCCCGGCGACCAGTGGTGCGCCGACTCGATCATCCAGAACAAGATCGGCGGCATCGCCCACGACCCGATCAGCTGGCAGAACCGCCCCACCTACCAGCAAGTCGTCGAATTCCCATCCCACCGCTGACCCCGACAGCAGTGAACGGACCGTTTGCCCAACGGGCTTGGACGAACGGTCCGTTCACCCGGTTCTGAGGTGCGCCGAGCGCTCGGTGAGGCACGTGGTTCGGAGTCAACGGACCGTTCGCCCAACGGGTTTGGTCGAACGGTCCGTTCACCTGGTTCGGCAGCGCGGTCGTCCGGGTGCGGACGTGGGGTTGGAGTCAACGGACCGTTCGCCCACGGGGTTGGGCGAAGAGTCCGTTCACCCGAGCCGGAGGTGCGCCGAGAGTGCGGTGAGGCGCGTGGTTTCGGAGTCAACGGACCGTTCGTCCAAGGGGATTGGTCGAACGGTCCGTTCACTCGGTTCGGCAGTGCGGGCGAGCGGTGCGGATGGGGGTGGAGTCAACGGACCGTTCGCCCAACGGGATTGGTCGAACGGTCCGTTGACTTCGACGGTGGTGCCGGCCTGGCTCGGGGTGATCGCGCGGAGTGGTGGAAAAGCCGTTCGTGGCAAGGCATTCGGCGCAACCGGATCATGCGGTCGTGGTGTTCCCGGTCGGTGTTCGCGTGCACTAGTCTCGCGGCGGCAGAATCGACGACCTTGGGGGCACCTTGGCCACGTGGAACGACATTGCCGCATTTGTCCGATCCGAATACCGGGTCATCGAGGACACCGGCGACGAGATCCGAATCCTCATCGAATACGAGGACGACCGCAGCCAGGTCATCATGGTCTGCCGCGAAGTGCTGGACAAGCAGGAGGATTGGGTTCAGGTCGCCTCGGTGTGCGGGCTGGTCGCCGACGTCGACCTGCACCTGCTGCTCAAGGAGATCGGCGAGACCTCCGTGGTGTGCGGTGCCGTGATCATGGGCGAGCACGTGGTGCTGCGGCATTCGCTGCCGTTGCTGAACCTGGACATCAACGAGTTCCTCGACCCGCTGCAGTTGGTCGCCGACACCGCCGACCACTTGGAGGAGACGTTCTTCGGCGGCGACGGCTACTGATTCTCCTGGTCGCGCGTTCAACGGCGAACGCGCCGAGCCGGATCGATTCAACGGTGCAGGACTACCCGATGAGATGCGCCTGATCGTGTTCTGGTCCGGCCGGAATCTTGACTTCTCCGCCGCATTCCGTGGAAAACGGGAACATGGCCCGATTCCGCTCCTTTTCCGGATCGTCTCGCGCGCCGCTGGCACTGCTGCTGATCGTCGGAGCGGTGCTCGCCGGGTGCACCGCCACGCGTCCCGCCGCGCAACCGCGGGTTCCGGCGGGCAAACCGAACGTCGTCATGGTGATGACCGACGACCAGTGGCTCGACAGCATGCGGTTCATGCCGAACGTGCAGCGGATCCTCGGGCTCGGCGGGGTCACGTTCGACGAGTACTACGCGTCGTTCCCGCTGTGCTGCCCGTCCCGCTCGACTTTCCTCAGTGGACAGTTGGCGCACAACAACGGGGTGCGGCACAACGCGGCCCCGCTGGGCGGCTACGACATGCTCGACGAGGCGAACACGCTGCCCGTCTGGATGCAGCGCGCCGGCTACGCCACCTCGCACATCGGCAAGTACCCCAACGGCTACGGCAAGACCGACGAGACGCACGTGCCGCCGGGCTGGGACGAATGGCGCGGATCGGTGGACCCGACCACCTACGACATGTACGGCTACCGGCTCAACGAGAACGGGACGATGCGCACCTACGGAGACCCGTGGGTGCAGGACCCGGCGCTGTACCAGACCGACGTGTACCGGGACAAGGGGATCGACTTCATCAACCGGCGGTCCGCCGCAGGTGAGCCGTTCTTCCTCAGCTTGGCCTTCCTCGCCCCGCACGGGGAGAACGTGCACGGCGCGCCCACCAACGGCGACTTCTTCCGCGTGGGCCGCGGACCGCGTCCGGCGTTGCGGCACCAGGGCGCGTTCTCCGAGGAGCAGGTGCCGATCGACCCGTCCTACGGCGAAGCGGACATGAGCGACAAGCCGCGGTTCCTGCAGGAATACCCGTCGATCGCGGTGAACACCGATACCGAGATCACCGAGAGCTACCGGCTCCGGCTGGAGTCGCTGCTCGCGGTGGACGAGGCGGTGCAGCGGCTCGTCGACGCGCTGCGCGCGAACGGGCAGCTGGAGAACACCTATCTGCTGTTCGCCTCGGACAACGGGTTCTTCTTCGGCCAGCACCGGGTGCCGACGGGCAAGTTCCTGCCGCACGAGGCCGCCGCGCACGTGCCGTTGCTGATCCGAGGTCCGGGCCTCGCGGCGGGCACGCACGCGCGGGAGCTGAGCACGAACACCGACCTCACCGCGACCATCGCCGACATCGGGCAGGCGGAACCGACGCTCGCGCTGGACGGGCGGTCGCTGCTGCCGTTCGCGCAGGACCCGCGGCTGCGCACCGGCAGGCCGCTGCTGCACGAGGCGGGGGAGGGCGCGTTCCACACTCCGGTGCGGCCGGGCGGACCGGGCGGTTCCGGGGCGCCCGCGGAGGACGTGTCCGTCGGGCTCGCGGCGGGAGCGGGTGACCTGGACCAGGACGGCACGGCCTCGCCCGGTCCGGGCAAGCCGCGCGACGATCACAGCCAGGTGCTCGACGCGGCCTACGAGGCGATCCGCACCGAGCGCTACCTCTACGTCCGCTACGTCAGCGGGGCCCACGAGCTCTACGACCTCGCGATCGACCCGCACGAGCTGGCTTCGAAGCACGACGACGCCCGCTACGCCGAGGTGCGCGCGTTCCTCGACGGGCGCCTCGACGAGCTGCAGGATTGCCGCGGCGAAGCCTGCGGCGACCCGATCCCCCCGGCCCCGCAACCGAGCTGACCCGAACCACCGCGCACCGTGCTCACCTGACCGGACCTCACCCACCCAACTGCCGCAATTTCGCGAGAAATCGCACGACGGGACCAAGGAAACCGCAGTTCACGGCTCCGGAGGTGAACGATTTCTCGCGAAATTGCGGGGGCCTCGCCACCGGGGAGCACCAGTCGGGGGACCGTGGTTCGGGGAGTCGTCCAGCGGCGTGGCCAGGTGGGTGCGACGGCACCCACCTGGGCCGCGAGGTCAGTTCGGCTTGACCATCGGGAACAGGATGGTGTCCCGGATGCCCCTGCCGGTGAACGCCATCAGCATCCGGTCGATCCCGATGCCCACACCGCCGGTGGGCGGCATGCCGTATTCGAGGGCGCGCAGGAAGTCCTCGTCGAGCTGCATGGCCTCGGCGTCGCCGCCCGCGGCCATCAGCGACTGCTCGGTGAGCCTGCGCCGCTGCTCCACCGGGTCGACGAGCTCGGAGAACCCGGTGCCGAGCTCCATGCCGAACCCGATCAGGTCCCACTTTTCGGTCAGCAGCGGATCGTCCCGGTGCTGCCGGGTGAGCGGGCTCGTCTCCAGCGGGAAGTCCCGGACGAACGTGGGAACCACCAGCGTGTGCTCGACGAGCTCCTCGAACAGGTGCTCCACCAGCTTGCCCGGACCCCACGACGGGTCCCACGCGATCTCCTTCGCGTCGGCCAGCTCGCGCAGCGCCTCGACGGGCGTGCGCGGGGTGATCTCGGTGCCGAGCGCTTCGCCGACGGAGCCGTAGAGCGTGATCGACGGCCACTCGCCGCCCAGGTCGATGTCCCCGTGCTCGGGGTGGCGCACCACGAAGTCGCCGAACACGGCCTTGGCGGCCTGCCGGAAGAGTTCTGCGGTGAGCTCGGCGGCCGTGTCGTAGTCGCCGTAGGCCTCGTAGAACTCCAGCATCGTGAACTCGGGGTTGTGCGTGGAGTCCGCGCCCTCGTTGCGGAAGTTGCGATTGATCTCGAAGACCTTCTCCACGCCGCCGACGACGAGCCGCTTCAGATACAGCTCGGGCGCGATGCGCAGGTACAGGTCGAGGTCGTAGGCGTTGATGTGCGTGGTGAACGGCCGGGCCGTGGCGCCGCCGTGCACCTGCTGCAGCATCGGGGTCTCGACTTCGAGGTAGTCGCGGTCGAGCAGCACCGAGCGCAGCGCCTGCACCGCCTTGCCGCGCTGCTGCACCAGCTGCCGCGCCTCGGGGTTGACGATCAGGTCGACGTAGCGCTGCCGCACCCGCGCCTCGGGATCGGTGAGCCCCTTGTGCTTCTCCGGCAGCGGGCGCAGGCACTTCGAGGTCAGCGCCCACTCGTCGGCCATGATCGAGAGCTCGCCGCGCTTGGAGGTGATCACCTCACCGGTGATGCCGACGTGGTCCCCGAGGTCGATCTCGGCCTTCCACGCGTCCAGCGACTCGGCGCCGACCTTGTCCAGCGCGAGCATGATCTGGATGGAGCCGCTGTCGTCGCGGATGGTGGCGAAGCACAGCTTGCCGCCGGTGCGGTACAGCATCACCCGGCCGGTGACCGACACACGGTCCCCGGTGGCCACGTCGGGTTCGAGCCCGTCGTGCTCCTCGCGGACGGGACCGATCGAGGTGGTGCGCGGATAGCCGACCGGGTAGGGGTCGACTCCGTTCTCCCGCAGCCGGTCCAGCTTCTCCCGCCGGATGCGCATCTGCTCCGGGAGGTCCTCGTGATTCTCGTCCACCGCTTCACTCACGCGGCCATGGTATCGGCCCAGCTCATCAGCCTGGCCGGGGTGTCGGTCCCGCGTCGGCGGCGCTGCTCGGGGCGCGTCGCCGGCGAGCACGTCCGGTCGCTCAAGGCTTCCGGGCGATGCCGCCGAATTCCCAGATCTTTCCCTCCAGCTCCGGGCGGGACGGGATCTCGTGGTCGAACGGCGAGTCCACCGGCCGCTGCTCGGCGTCGGGCCGCCACCGCGTGATGTCGACCAGTCCGGGCGCCACGACGTCGAGCCCGTCGAAGTAGGCGGTGACCTCCGCCTCGCTGCGGACGCGGCCCCACGTGGTCTGCTCCGTCATGAAGCGGGTGAGGAAGTCGGCGGCGCCCGCGTCGTCGCTGACCAGGTGCGACATCATCAGGTGGCTGCCGCGGGGGACCGCGTCGAGCATGGCGGCGACGGCCCGGTCCGGTCGCGCCTCGTCGGGCAGGCAGTGCAGCACCGACACGTAGAGCACCGCCACCGGTTCGTCGAAGTCGATGAGCCGCCGCGTCGCCGGGTCTTCCAGCACCGCGCCGGGCCGCGCCATGTCGGCCTGGATGACCGTGGTCCGCTGGTCCTCCGACAGCAGCGCCCGGCCGTGCGCGAGCACCACGGGATCGTTGTCGACGTAGACGACCCGGCCTTCCGGGTTCTCCCGCTGCGCCACCTGGTGCACGTTGAGCTGCGTGGGCAGGCCGCTGCCGAAGTCGATGAACTGCCGGATCCCCGCCTCGCGGGCCAGGTACCGGACCCCGCGGCCGAGGAAGGCCCGGTTGGCGCGCGCCGTGGCGACGATGTCCGGCACGCCGTCGAGCATCGCGTGCGTCGCCTCGCGGTCGACGCGGAAGTTGTCCTTGCCGCCGACCGCGTAGTCGTAGATCCGGGCCACGCTGGGCACCGAGGTGTCCACCTCGGGCGGCACCGGGCGGGAGCTCGCCGGGGCGGGGAGCTGATCGTCGGTCATCTTCGTCGGGGCTCCTCGGTACGGGGGCGGCGATCGTGATGATCTTGAGGAAGCGTAGCGCCGCCCGCTGTCGCGGGACGAGCGTTCCGGTGCGGTGAGGGCGAAATCGGCCACCGGGCGCAGCGTCGGCTCGTCACCCGGCTGATCGCCCGCTGCGGTATCCGGCGCATCGGCGGGACGTTTCCGCGAGGTCCGCTTCCAGGATTTATCCACGTGGGGTAACTTTTATTCAGATGGATAAATCAAGGAGGCGGCGTGGAGCGCTCGATCACGAGCACGGCCCGGCGGGAACAGATCGTGCGGGCGGCGATCGACACGATCGCCGAAGTGGGTTACGCGCGTGCCTCGTTCGCGCGCATCACCGAACGCGCCGGGCTGAGCAGCCCGCGGATGATCTCCTACCACTTCGCCGGCAAGGACGACTTGATCCGGCAGATCGCGCACGACGTCTTCGACGCGGGCGCCCGCTACATCCACGAACGCACCGAGCGGGAGAGCACCGCCACCGGCCGGTTGCGGGCCTACCTGCAGGCCAACCTCCGCTTCCTGCGGGACCACCCGCGCGACCTGGTGGCGCTGGCGGAGATCGGGCCGCACCTGCGCACCGGGGCCGGCGAGCCGCACACCTCGTCGAGCACGCAGGAGTTCAGCGTGCGCAGCCTGGAAGAGATGCTCGCGAACGGAGTGAGCTCCGGGGAGTTCCGCGAGTTCGACCCGCGGGCGATGGCCGTGCTGATCCGCAGCGCCGTCGACGCCGCCGCCCAACGGCTGCGCGACGATCCGGGGTTCGACTTCGACGGCTACACCCGCGAAGTCGTCGACGCCTTCACCCGCGCCACCGAACAGGATTGATCCGTCCATGGGGGAGAACACGATGCGACGACGACCGTGGATCGGGTTGCTGACCGGCGCGATGCTGTACGAGTTCATCGGGCCGCTGATCGTCTTCTACGGAGCCCGCGCGCTCGGTGTCGACCAGCTGGTGGCGCTGCTGCTCGGCTCCGCGTTGTCGCTGGCGGGGGCCGTGCAGCAGATCCGCGTCGAGCGGCGGCTCAGCGGAGTGACGATCTTCGTGCTCGCCACGATGCTGCTGACGGTGGGGATGTCGTTCGTGGCGGGCAGCCCCCGGGTGCTGCTGGTTCGCGACGCCTGGGGCACGGCCGCGCTCGGGCTGTGGTTGCTGATCACGTTGTTCTTCCGGCGGCCGTTCCTCTACGAAGGCACCCGGCTCGTGTCCGATCGCGAACAGCGCGAGGCCTGGGCGGCGAGCTGGGCGAGTTCCGCTCCGCTGCGGCGGTTGCTGCGGGCGGGCACCGCGATCTGCGGATGCGCGTTCCTCGTCGACGCCGCGCTGCGGGTGCTGATGGCGATCTACCTGCCGATCGACGTGGTGCCGCTGCTGGACGACGTGCTGCTGGTGGTCACATTGCTGGCGCTGGTCGTAGCGCTGCGGAAGGGCGGGCGTGCCTACCTGCGCGGGCGCGGGCTCCGGCTCGACGGCCCGGAACTCGTCCCGCATCCGCCGGCGTGACGACGCCACGGCAGGAGTGAACGGACCGTTCGTCCAACGGGACGGGACGAACGGTCCGTTCACTCCAGGAGACCCCGGCCGTTCTCAGGAGGTCGGAGTCGTTTCGCCGCGGTAGCCGAGCTTGCCGCGCGTCGCGACGATCAGCACCAGGCCCACCGTTCCCCAGGCGATCAGCTGGATGTGCGTCGAGTCCTGGCTCGGATCGACCCCGGGGAACATCTCCGTCCACGCCACGGAGAAGAAGTTGTTCACCCCGACGTGCAAGATCATGGCCAGCGGCAGGCTCTCGCCGGTGCGGTTGAACACCCACGTGATCACGAAGCTGAACACGACGGCCGCCAGCACGAACTCGACCGGCTGCGTCCAGTGGACGTGCGGATACCCGGCCCAGTCGGTGAGGAACAGCGGCAGGTGCCACGCGCCCCACAGCACCCCGAGGATCACGGTGCCCAGCAGCGGGCCGAACCGCGGCTGAATTCGGGGCAGTGCGAAGTCCCGCCAACCCGGCTCCTCGGCCAGACCGGTCGTGAGCAGCTGGAACACCAGGGCGGGCAGGTACGCCGCGAGCACCCACATCGGCGGTGCCTGGACCTGCCAGCCGGAGAACGGCAGGCTCACCGCGCTCAGCAGCAGCGGCACGCCGACGATCAGCGACACGTACCAGCGCCAGTTCACGTTCCACCGGAACAGCCTGCCCACCCAGTGGCGCACCCCGTCCCGGCCATCGCTGAGGGTTGTGACCAGGAACGCGGCCGCGATCGGGCCGAGGTAGGCGCCGGGCAGCAGCGCCAGCAGCTGCGGGCTGCCGAGGACCTCGGGGAAGCGGAAGCCCACCAACCCCATGCCCTGCTCGGACAAGACGTAGGGGATCCACGCGACCCAGCTGAGCCCGAAGGCGAGGGTGAAGAAGCTGACCAGCGGGTTCCGCGCGATGAGGCCGCGGATGCCCGGGCGGGCGCGGCGCTGCTCGTCGTTCGCCGGGGTGTGGATGACCACGACGGTTCCTTCCTGCGAGAGGTGCGTCGCCCCGGACCGGGACGACGAATGTCCGTGTGCGGACCGCGATCGTGCTCCGGCGCGGGAGGACGTTCGCGCCGAGCGGTGAGGGGAATCCCCGGCCGCACGCATCGCCCGGCCGGTCCGACGAATTCGAGATTAGGGAGATTCCCGTTGCGCCACAGCGGTTCCCGCTCCCCGAACCGCGGTGTAGCCAGCTACACCCCCGGCGGGGCGCCGAGTAGAGTTCCGCGGTGTCGTCGCACGTCACGGCGGCCGCACACGGGGGCAGGATGACAACGGCGATCACGCGCAGCGGGCGGGCCACCGCGGTACTGCTCGACGGACTGCGCACGGCGCTGCCCGCGGCGTTCGGCGCCACGCTGGTGCCGTTGCTGCTGCTCCTGCTGCCGCTGGCCCCGGAAGTCGTGCGACCGGTGCGCGCACTGGCCGACCTGGAACGCGAGCGGGTCGGCAGGGTGCTCGGACACCGGATCCCGGCGCCGTACCAGGTGCCGCGAGGCGGGTGGTGGCGCCGATTCCGGATCGTGGCGCGCGATCCGGCGACGTGGCGGGACCTGGTGTGGCTGGTCTCCTACGGGGCGCTCAGCGGCCTCGTCGCCGTGTTCGTGATCGCGCTGCCGCCCGCCGTCGGGTACAGCCTGACGATGCCCGCGTGGTGGTGGCTGCTGCCGCCGGGCGCGGTCACCGCGTTCGTCGAAGTGCGCAGCTGGCCGCAGGCCTTGACGCTGCCGTTCCTGCAGGCCGCCTGCTACGCGGCCCTGTACCTCTGGGGCCTGCCGCCCGCGGTGCGCGGCCTCACCCTGCTGTCCGGCTCGTTGCTGCGCCCAACCGACCGGGCCCGGCTCGCCGCCCGGGTCGAACGGCTCACCGAGACGCGCACCGACGCAGTCGAATCGCACGGCGCCGAACTGCGCCGCATCGAACGCGACCTGCACGACGGCGTCCAAGCCCAGCTGGTCGCCGTCTCCGTCCGGCTCGGCCTGGCCGAGCGTGCCTTCACCGCCGACCCGGACGCCGCTCGCGCGATGCTGCGGGAAGCTCGGGAGGGCATCGAGGATTCGCTGGGCGGGCTGCGCGGGCTCATCCGCGGCATCTACCCGCCGATCCTCGCCGACCGCGGCCTCGGCGGCGCCGTGCACGCGCTCGCCGACGGCCGCAGCATCCCGGTGGCGGTCCGGCTGCCCGAGGTGCTGGCGCGGCCACCGGCACCGGTCGAAGCCGCCGCGTACTTCGTCGTCGCCGAATCGCTCACCAACATGACCAAGCACAGCACCGCCCGGCACGCCGAAGTGACCATCGACGAGGACGGCGACAGCCTGCGCGTCGTCATCCGCGACGACGGCCGCGGCGGCGCCGACCCGGACGGCGGCACCGGCCTGCTCGGCATCCGCCGCCGAGTGGCCGCGCTCGACGGCACCGCCCGCATCGACAGCCCGGCGGGCGGCGGAACCACGATCGAGGTGCGGCTGCCGTGCGCGTAGTGATCGCCGAGGACAACGCGCTGCTGCGCGAAGGCATCGGCCTGCTGCTGAGATCAGCGGGCCACGAGATCGTCGGCACCGCCACCAGCGGCCCCGAGATCGTGCCGACCCTGCTCGAACACCGCCCCGACATCGCCGTGCTCGACGTGCGGATGCCGCCCGACTACCGGGACGAGGGCCTGCGCGCGGCCATCGCGATCCGTGAACACCTGCCCCGGCTCCCCGTGCTGGTGCTCTCGCAGTACGTGGAGCGCGCCTACGCCGCCGAACTGCTCGGCTCCGGCGCGAGCGGCATCGGCTACCTGCTCAAAGACCGGGTGGGCCGCGTCGAGGAGTTCCTCGACGCGCTCGACCGGGTCGCCGCCGGCGGCACCGCGCTCGACCCGGACGTGGTCTCGCAGCTGATGAACCGGCGCTCCCCGCTGGACGTGCTCACCGCCCGCGAACGCGAAGTGCTGCACCTGATGGCGCAAGGCCACGACAACCTCACCATCGCCGCCTCGCTGGTCGTGACCGAGCGGGCGGTGACGAAGCACATCGGCAACATCTTCCGCAAACTCGGCCTCCCCGCAGGCGACACCGGCCACCGGCGAGTCCTAGCGGTCCTGACCTACGTGAACGCCTGACCCCGCCCCGCCACCGCGGCCCGGAGTGAACGGCCCGTCCGTCCAACGAGATCGGACGAACGCTCCGTTCACCCAGGTACGGCGGGTTCGGTTTCGGAGTGAGCGGACCGTTCGTCCAACGGGATTGGTCGAACGGTCCGTTCACCAACTCCGGGTGCCGCTGCGCGTCGCCTGGGGCGGGTTCGGTTTCGGAGTGAGCGGACCGTTCGTCCAACGGGATTGGTCGAACGGTCCGTTCACCAACTCCGGGTGCCGCTGCGCGTCGCCTGGG
>NZ_JBSFWJ010000014.1:86866-113735 GCF_053592695.1 Saccharopolyspora sp. NPDC002578
GGCGGGTTCGGTTTCCGAGTGAGCGGACCGTTTGCCCAACCGGATTGGACGGACGGTCCGTTCACTCATCTCCAGATGCCGCGCCGTGCTTCGGGCGCTGCGGGAGCGTTCCGGGTGAACGGACCGTTCGTCCAACGGGATTGGACGGACGGTCCGTTCACTCCGGTGGGGTCAGCGCCGTTGGGGGTGCTGCGGTGCCGGCAGGGTGCGGTGGATCGCCGTGAACAGGGACACCAGGCCGATGGTCAGCAGGATGTGGCCGAGCCCTGAGATGCCGGCGAGCGCGGCGCCGGTCGGCTCGCCGAGCACGGTCATGGTGCCGTTGACCGCCATGCCGCCGACGGTGACCAGCATCCCGGCGTTGTAGGTCCAGAAGAACCAGCCGAACCACCTGCTGCGGGACAGCCCGGCGACCCGCTCGAACAGCAGCACCAGCAGGAACACCAGCGTGCCGAGCACGAGCAGGTGGGTGTGCAGCACCGAGAGCTGCGTGTCACCGACGAATTCCTGCGCTTTGGTCAGCTCGCGGTAGTACACCCCGGCCAGCAGGCCGAGCACCGTGTAGATCACCGCGGCGAAGTAGCTCTTCCTCATGGTCGTGTCCTGTCAGTTCGCCGCGGGGACGCGGACCCGGCCGTCGAAGACCTCGGCGACCTGGTCCACCCCGCTGAGGTGAGTGGTGTCGTGGGTGACCAGCACGGTCGCGGTGGCGCGGCGGTGGGTCAGCGTGGTGATCAGGTCGATCACGGCGGCCCCGCGATCGTGGTCGAGAGCGCTGGTCGGCTCGTCGACGAGCAGCACCGCCGGGTCGTTCATGAGCGCGCGGGCGATGTTGATGCGCTGCCGCTGCCCACCGGAGAGCTGGTGCGGCCTGCGGTCCTTCTTGTCGGACAGGCCCACCGCGTCCAGCAGTTCCACCGCGCGGTCCCGCGCGTCCCGCGCCGAGCGCCCGTCGAGGTGCGCCATGACCTGCAACTGCTCGGCCGCGGTCAGCGACGCGATGAGGTTCGGCTGCTGGAAGATGATGCCGATCTTCTCCCGCCGCACCGCGGTCATCTGCGCCTGGTTCATGCCGGTGACGGTGGTGCCGTCCACGACGACCCGGCCGGAGTCGGGGGTGACGAGCGCGGCGGCGACGGCGAGCAGGCTGGACTTGCCCGAACCGGACGGGCCGATCACGGCCGTCACCGAACCGGCGGGCACGTCCAGGTCGGCGTGGTCCACGGCGGTGAGCCGGGAATCGCCGTCGGGGTAGGTGAGGGTGATGTCGCGCAACTGCAAACTCATGACTGGCTCCTGGCTCGGGTGATCAGCGGGTGGACAGGGCGGTCAGCGGATCGACCGCGGTGATGCGGCGGACCGACAGCGCCGCGCCGAGCGCGCCGAGCACGATCATCACGGCGGCGGGCAGCAGCACGGTGCCGACTTCCAGCACGAACGGGACGGTGCCCACGGCGACCGCGCCGATCGCGGCGGCGATGCCGGTGCCGATGGCGGTGCCGCCGACGAGCAGCACGACGGCTTGTCCGAGGGCGTCGCGCAGCAGGTAGCGGGTGGTGGCGCCGAGGGCCTTGAGCACCGCGATGTCCCCGCTGCGCTGGATGGTCCACACGGTGAAGAAGGCGCCGATGACCAGCGCGGAGATCGCGAACAGGAAGGCCTGCATCAGTTGCAGCGACCCGTTCTCCGAGCTGTACGAGCTGATCGCCGACAGCGCGCCGGACGTGGTGGTGGTGCTGGTGCGCAGCTGCGCGTCGGCCGCCGCGAGGTCGGCGCCGTCGTCGCTGTTGAGCGCGATCACGGTCGCCTTCTGCTCGGTTCCGGGCGAGAGCCGCTGCCAGTCGGCGAGGCTCGTCCACACGACGGGGTTGTGGCTGTAGGAGGCGTCGCCGGACACGGCGGTCACGCGCATGTCCTGCCCGGACACGGTGATGGAGTCCCCGCTGCCGACGTTGAGGTCGTCGGCCGCTCCTTCGGAGAGCACGACCTCGCCGGGGCCGACGTTCCCGCCTTCGGGCACCAGGGCGGAGCCACGCTCGACGCCGAAGGTGGCCAGCGCGGTGCTGTTCGTGCCGGACTGCGCCTTGGCGGTGGCGATGCCCAGCGGGTCCGCGCCGTGCACGCCGGGCACGTCGCGCCACTGGCGCCACTGCTGCTGGTCCACTTCGGACTCGGTGAAGGTCGGCTCCTGGCCTTCCGACGGCGCGGAGAACACCACGTGGTCGGCGGGCAGGTCGGTGATGGCCGAGGTGCTCTCCCGGCCCAGGCCCGCGGTGAGGCCGGACAGCAGTCCGACGAGCAGGGTCATCAGGATGATGACGGTCCCCATCAGGGCGAACCGCCCCTTCGCGAACCGGAGATCTCTGGTGGCGACGAACACGGTCGAGTGCCTTTCTCTCACGTTCCGGCCGGGTTCCTGCCCGGCACGGCATCAACACTCGTCCGGGAAGCGCCTCGGAACATCGCGCCGCGGATCGGCTCCGCGGTGTCGAAAGGTGCGGGCGCGAATCAACCTTTCGATCGATGCACCGCCCTGACCAGGACGTAGCCTGGAAAAACCGTGGACCCCTTGACGCTCACCCGACCGCTGCGCGCGTTGCGCCTGTGCCTGCATCTGCTGATGGCGGGGCTGCTCGTGCTGGCCGCGGTGCACGCCGTGACCAACGAGCTACCGCGTCCCGCAGCGGTGATCGCCGCGGCCACCGTGCTGGCCGCCGTGTACGCGGCGGGCCCGCTGCTGCCTCGGGTGAGCCGGTCGAAGTGGGCCGCGGCGGCGTGGCTCGGCGTGCTCGGCGCGGTGTGGCTGGTGCTGCTGTGGCTCACCCCGGACGGCGTGTGGCTGGCGTTCCCGCTGTTCTTCCTGCAGCTGCACCTGCTGCCGGACCGTTCGGGGCTGCCGGTGGTGCTGGTCACGACGGTGTTCGCGATCGCCGGTTTCGCCTGGCACCAGGGCGGTTTCACCCCGGCGGCGGCCCTCGGTCCCGCACTCGGCGCGGCCGTCGCCGTGGCCGTCGTGCTCGGCTACCAGGCCCTGTACCGGGAGAGCGAGCAGCGCCGCGAGTTGATCGAGGAGCTCACCGCGGCCCGCCACGACCTCGCCGTGGCCGAGCGCTCCGCGGGCGTGCTCGCGGAGCGGGAGCGGCTGGCCAAGGAGATCCACGACACCCTCGCGCAGGGCCTCTCCAGCATCCAGCTGCTGCTGCGCGCCGCCGAGCGCGCCCTGCCCGAGCAGCCCGACCTGGCCGCGGACCACGTGCTGCGGGCGCGCGGGGAGGCGCAGGACAACTTGGCGGAGGCCCGGCGCTTCGTGCACGCCCTGACCCCGCCCGACCTGGAAGGCGGGTCGCTGCCGGCGGCGCTGGAACGGTTGTGCGCCACCACCTCGGCCCACTCGGGGGCCGCGGTCCGGTTCCACCTGGACGGCGAACCGGCCGCGATCCCCACCCCGTTCGAGGTGGCGCTGCTGCGGATCGCGCAGTCCGCGCTGGCCAACACCGTCCGGCACGCGCGAGCGGCGGCGGCGGAGATGACGCTGACCTACATGGACACCCGGGTCGCGCTCGACCTGGTCGACGACGGCATCGGGTTCGACCCGGCGGCGGAGTCCGGCGCCGGGCGCATCGACGGCGGCTTCGGCCTGGCCGCGATGCGGGCGCGGGCCCGCGCGCTCGGTGGCACGTTGAGCGTGGAGTCCTCGCCGGGGCAGGGCACCGCGCTCGCGGTGAGCTTCCCGCGCAGGCCCGTGACGGAAGGGGACGCGTGATGAGCGGGATCATCCGGTTGCTGCTCGCCGACGACCACCCGGTGGTGCGCACCGGCCTGCGCGCCGTGCTCGACACCGAACCGGACTTCGAGGTCGTCGCCGAGGCCGTCAGCGCCGAACGCGCCGTCGAACTCGCCGGCACCGAACAGGTCGACGTGGTGCTGATGGACCTCCAGTTCGGCGCGGGCATGCACGGCTCGGACGCGACGGCCGCGATCACCGCGCTGCCGGACGCGCCCCGCGTGCTGGTGCTGACCACCTACGACACCGACGCCGACATCCTCGCCGCCGTCGAAGCGGGCGCCACCGGATACCTGCTCAAGGACGCGCCCCCGGAGGAGTTGGCGGCGGCCGTGCGCACCGCCGCCGCGGGCCAGTCCGCGCTGGCGCCGACCATCGCGCACCGCTTGATGGATCGGATGCGCACGCCCGGCACCGCGCTGAGCCGCCGCGAAACGGAAGTGCTGGAGCTCGTCGCGGACGGCCTGTCGAACCAGCGGATCAGCAAGCAGCTGTTCCTCAGCCAGGCCACGGTGAAGTCCCACCTGGTGCACATCTACGGCAAGCTCGGCGTGGACTCCCGCACCGCGGCGGTGGCCGTGGCCGTCGACCGCGGCCTCATCCGCCGGTAGCGCGCCGCCCGCGTCACGAGGTGGGCGCGATGACGGTCAGCAGCACGACGGCGTCGCTGACCGCGGCGAGGCCGTGCCGCTCGCGTGGCAGCGTGAGGTGATCACCTTCCGCCGCCGCGAGGGAATCGGACTCGGTGGTGAGCCGGACCGAACCCTGCAGCACCTGCAACGTGGCTTCGCCGGGGCTTTCGTGGTCGGCGAGCGCGCTGCCCGCGGTGAGCGCGAGCAGCACCTGCCGCAACGCGTGCTCCGATCCACCGTGGACGGTGCTGGTGGCCCGTCCGGCGCGGGACCGCCGGGCGGCCGAGAGCCGTTCGGCGGCGAGTTCGGTGAGCGAGGTCGTGGCCAACGGTTTCTCCTTCAGGACGTGAGCAGCAGGACGCCGCCGGTCAGCAGCGCGACCAGCTTGCCGAACTCCAGGGCGACGTAGGCGAGGTGGGCGGGCGAGCGCGGCGGCTCCTGCCCGGCGAGCACGGCGCGCGTGCGCCGGCCCAGCACGGGCCGCACAAGCAGCAGCTGCGCCGCCAGCGCCGCCACGGCGACTCCCGACGCGATCCCGGCGGCGACCGGCGGCGTCCGCGCGGCGAAGCCGCTCAGCAGGACCAGCGCGAACACGAGCTCGACGGCGTTGAGCGCGCGGAACACCAACCGCCCGATGCCCAGTCCGATCGGCACCGTCACGCCGGGCGCGCGGAACTTCAGCGGGGCCTCCACGAACGAGATCGCGAGCACCATGCCGATCCAGGTGAAGGTCACGGCCACCGCGACCGCCCACGCGGTCAACCCCGCTCCTCGGGGGCGAGGTGCGCCACGCACAGGTCGGGTTCCACGAACGCGTCGAGCCGGTCGACGGTCACGGGGGCGCCCATCGCCGCGGTGACGCCCTGAATGAGCCCGAGGTGCACTTGGCACACGACCTGCCGATGCTGCTCGGCGAGTTCGAGGAAGGGGCAGTGCCGCAGCCCGATCTCCGCACCCTCCGCGCGCGGCTCCGGCCGGAACCCGAGTTCGTCGAGCAACCCGGTCAGGTGCTCGACGGCGTCCCGTCGGCTGGGGCGGGGGGTGTCACCGGCCAGCCGTGCGCCCCAGCGCCGCCCGGCCTCACCCGCGCTGCGCACCGGATCGGGGGCCTGCGCGACCTCGTCGACGAGGATGCCCGCGAGCAGCCGGTACTCGCGCGGCCCGGCCGGGTCCATGCCCGGTTTGGCCCGGAACAGCAGCGGCGGCCTGCCCGGGCCGGAGCGCCGCGCGTCGACGCGTTCGACCTGCCCGGCGCCGACCAGGGCGTCCAAGTGGAACCGGACCGTGTTCGGGTGCACCTGGAGCCGCCGCGCGAGCGCGGTGATGTCCCACGTCGCGCGGGATTCCCGCAGCAGCGCCAGCACTTCCCGCCGCCGCCCGGACGGTGCCGGGGTCGAGTTCCCGCCCATGACGATCTCCTCGCGTGGTGGCCGTGAGCGCGCGCCGGGGAGGCGCCCTGGCTTCGCCGTCGATCCTGGCCGTAGAGTTTATACAATCGATCGTTGTGGAAACAGGTCCAGGAGGCCTCATGCCCGAGCAGGAGCTCGACGTCCGCGAGCTGCCGAAGCCGCAGAAGCACCCCGCGATCTTCGGCGCCTTCACCGCGCTCGCCCCGGGTGAGGCGTTCGTCCTGATCAACGACCACGACCCGAGGCCCCTGCGCGGCGAGTTCGACGCGGACTTCCCCGGCGGCTTCAGCTGGGAGTACGTCGCCGAAGGGCCGCGGGAGTGGCGCGTGCGCATCGGCAGGCTGCACTCGACGCCGCTGCCCCGGATCCTCTGCGACACCGGCGAACTGGGCGGTGACCCCGACGCGGCGGGTGCGGTGTGGGCGCTGCCGGTCCGCGAGCGCGACCTGGACTCCAACGTCATCCAGCTGCCCGCGGGCGAGAAGATCGACGCGCACGCCGGGCCCGACCTGGACGTGCTGATCCACGTGCTGCACGGAACGGGAACGCTGCGCACCGAAGGCGGCGACGTCGACCTCGCCCCCGGAGCGCTGCTCTGGCTGCCGAAGCGCTCCCGCCGCGAGTTCCTCGCCGGGGAGTCCGGGCTCCGCTACCTGACGGTCCACCAGCGCCGCAAAGCCCTCACCATCGAAGGCCTCACCCACTCCGACCGCTGATCCGGACGCGCGGTCCGCGGGCGAGCCCAGAAGTGGTCGCCTGTCCCGGATCGGCGGTGAACGAGTGAGCGCCGTTCGACGGTGCGGAGGCGGAACGAGACGACGCCGAGCGTCGACATCGGTGAGGCCGGCGGGACTCGAACCCGCACTGGCTAGGACCTAAACCTAGTGCCTCTGCCAATTGGGCTACGGCCCCCAGTGCGGACCAGCCTAACGGGTGGTGATGTCCGTTGTGTCCCCGGCCGGGTGGTTCGGTGCGCGATGCGTGCCTCGACTCAGGGAATGGTCGGTGGGTCCCGGCGGAGCGTGTGATCTACGGTGTCACCAGCCAGGTGAACATGGAGGAGGACGGCGTGGCTCGTGATCCGGACGCCATTCAGCGCGACATCGAGAAAGCTCGTGACTCGCTGGCCGTGACACTGGACGAGTTGAGCACCAAGGCGGACCCGAAGCGGTTCGTGGAGTCCGGTAAGGCCAGCGTGCAGGACAAGTTGAACGATCCGAGGGTGCGCTACGCGATGATCGGTGTCGGCGCGCTGGTCGCCGTCATCGTGGTGCGCAAGATCTTCCGCTGAGCCGCGCGGCGTGCGTCCGCGGGGTCATGACCCTGCTGGGCGCACGACCGCGGCTTCGCCGCGCCGAGCCGTGCCGCCTCGGGTGACGCGCATGATGGTGCCGAACTCGTTGTCGTAGCGTTCGATCAGCCGGCTCTGCAGTTCCTTCCAGCGCTTCCGGCCACCGGCGTCCCAGCTGGGCACGGCGCAGCGCACGCAGGCCCCCGAGTTCGGGCCGACGATCTCCAGCGTCAAGTCCCCGGTGGCGAGGGTCGTCCCCGGCCCCCAGCCGAGTTCGGCGAACGGCGCCACGTCGAGATCCAGGTGCACGTTCGGCCGGAACCGCAGCAGGTCGACCCGTTCGCCCATGTCCGCGCTCAACGCGTCCACAGTGGCCTGCAAGGTGACGAGCACCGTCGGACCCCGGTCCTGGTTGCCGTCCTCGCTGCGCAGGCTCAGCGGAATGCCCAGCGAATCGGCGAGCGCCCCCGGCAGCTCCGGGTCGTCCCACTTCCACGCCGAGCCGTCCGGCCCGTGCAGCGCAGGTTCCCCCGCCGGATCGCTGACGTCCGCCCCGTAGGCCCCCGACCAGTGCAGCAGCGCCGGGTTCTGCCGCACGGTGAGCACCGACCCGGCGCGCTTCGCCCGCTCGTCGACGAGCACGTGCGCGCGATCCCCCGCCATCCCGCGATCGTCGAAGCGGGCGGCGGGAACCGACTCGCCGCGCAGCGACTTCACCGGCCACCGGTACAGCTCGGCGATGGTTCCTCGCAGCACGGCGACCTCCGCTCGTTCCGGTCACGATCCGTGTTCAGGGTATCGCGCTACGCGAGCGATTTTCCGCCTCCGAAGAGGTTGCGGTTCAGCCGTCGCGGCGCAGCAGCGGCAGCAGCGCGTCCTGCAGCAGCCGGTCCACGAACCGGTCGTCCAGCGGTTCGCCGGTGAGCATCAACCGGTGCAGCAGGGCTGCCCCGGCGAGCTCGACCACGGTGTCCATCGGTGCCTGCGGGCTGATCTCACCGCGCTCCACGCCGCGTTCCACGATGCGGCGCAGCACGTTGCGCTGCGGCAGCAGGAAGGACTCGCGGAAGGCGTCGGCCAGTTCGCGCTCGTGCGGGAGCTCGCCGACCAGCGCCTGCGCCGCCTTGCCCGCCGGGCCCGTGAGGAACGCGGCGAACGCGCGCAGGAACTCGCCGAGATCGGCGGGCACGCTGCCCAGGTCCGGCTCCGGGATGTTGCGCTGCACCAGCTCGTTGCAGGTGTCGATGACCAGGTCGAGCTTCGATTCCCAACGCCGGTAGATCGTGGCCTTGCCCGCGCGGGCGCGGGCGGCCACCGCGTCCATGGTCAGGGCGCGGTAGCCGACGTCGGCGAGCACTTCCATCGCTGCGGTGCGCAGGGCGGTGTCCCGTGTGGCGTCCCGTGGCCGGCCACGTCCGGGGGACCGGCTGGTCCCGTCGGGCAAGCTGCTGGTCGGTGCGTTCACGGCGACCATCCTAGAGAGAGGGTGCGGGCTGCGTGGTTCTCGCCGAACTTGTCGGGTTTTCCTCCGTTCCCGGGCGCGGTGTTCCGCCCCGGTGGCGGGGTCATCTGGCGGCGTGCGCGCTGGCGGTGTCGGCGGCGGCAGCGGCCTGCCGGGTCGCTTCGTCGGACAGGCCGTGCCGGGCCTGCAGGTACGCGGTGCTGAACGCGAATCCGTCCCCGTTGAGCAGGTGGATCACGACCCGGCCGCTCGGGTTCGGCGCCAAGTGCTCGATGAGCTGATCCGCCTGATCCCTGGCGGCGATGAGGCCCGGTGCGCGGGCGGTGCGGGTGTTCTGCCCGGTCGAAACGGTCACCGACCAGTCATCGCCGTCCGGCACGTAGTTGGCGGTGATGTGTCCCATTGCCATGTTGCCTCCCCGTCGGCGCTGTTGCGTCCCGGTGACGCGTGCACCGCCCGGGTTGGCGCGCCTGCCTGGCCGGCGTCGCAGCCGCGGACGGTGTCGCTCGGCGCCACCTCACGCGTGACAGACGACTCTACGGGTTAGCCGCTGTCGAGGTCTGCGGGACGGTCGATATCGAAACCTTCCGAGACGCCGTCGCACCTCACCAGGGTGACGGCATGATCACGAAGGTAACGGCGCGCACCCGCATCTCCGACCGCGTCCGCCGCGGCCCCTCGCCAGTGCGCACGGCCCAATAACACCGGGTGACTGCGGCGTTGCTCGAGCGAGGCGGCGGCGAGCGCGTCGGGAGCGGCGTGCGCGGCGACCCGGCGCACCGCTTCCGCGGTCACACCGGGCATGTCCACGGGCAGCACCAGCGCCGCGGCGACGTCCTCCGGTTCGGCTGCGAGAGCGGCGAGACCGGCTCGGAACGAGGAACCCATCCCGCTGTTCCAGTCCGGATTGGACACCACCGCGACGTCGCGGAGCTCGGCCCGCGCCCGCACTTCGGCCTCCGCCGCGCCGAGCACGACGAGCACCGGCGCGCAGCCACCCTCGGTGAGCACGCGCGCCGCCCGGTCCACCAGCAGAGTGCCCCGGTAGTCCACGAGCGCCTTCGGCTTCCCGAACCGCCGCCCCGCACCCGCCGCCAGCACCACCCCCGCAACCCGCACCCCCCGACCCTACCCACCCGCACCCCAGGCGAAGCCGATGAAGTGAACGGACCGTTCGCCCAATCCCCTTGGACGAACGGTCCGTTCACTCGCCCCGGTTTCCCCGGTGGCAGCGGCGACTGGATCGGGGTGAGCGGACCGTCTGACCAATCCCCTTGGACGAACGGTCCGTTCACTCGCCCCGGTTTCCCCGGTGGCAGCGGCGACTGGATCGGGGTGAGCGGACCGTCTGACCAATCCCGTTGGACGGACGGGCCGTTCACTTCGATCCGGCGGTGGCGGGGTGGGGGTTCGTGGTGGGGTGAGCGGATCGTTCGTCCAATCCGGTTGGACGGACGGGCCGTTCACTCCGGGGAGCGGGTCAGGCGAAGAGGGCTTCGATGCCGGTGATGCCGAAGTACAGGGCGAACACCGCGGCCAGCGCGATCAGCAGTGCACCGAGCTCGCGCGCCTTCCCTTGGCAGACCCGGATCGCGCAGTAGGCGATGAGCCCGGCGCCGATGCCGTTGGTGATCGAGTACGTGAACGGGATGACCGCGACGGTGAGGAACACCGGCAGCACGTAGCTCTGGTCCTGCCACGGGATGTGCCTGCACTGCGCCATCATCATCCCGCCCACGAGCACCAGTGCCGGAGCGGCGGCCTGCGCGGGCACCACCGCGGCGAGCGGGGTGAACAGGGTGGTGGCGGCGAACAGGACGCCGGTGACGACGCTGGCGAATCCGGTGCGCGCGCCTTCGCCGACGCCGGCCGCGGATTCGAGGAACACGGTGTTCGGCGAGCTCCCGCTGAGCCCGCCCGCGACGGCCCCGATGCCGTCGACGACGAGGATGCGCCCCATGCCGGGCACGTCGGTGCCGTCGCCGTCGGGGGAGCTGAGCCCGGCTTCGCGGCTGACGCTGGTGATGGTGCCCATGGCGTCGAAGAACCCGGACAGGATGAGGGTGAACAGGAACGCCGCGCACGCCACGGCTCCGGCGGTGCCGAACCCGCCGAACAGGTCGACGTGCCCGATCAGGCTGAGGTCCGGCGCGGAGACGAGGCTGTCGGGCAGTTCCGGGGTGACCACGCCCCACTGCTGCGCGGGCAGCGGCCACAGCGCCTGCACGGCGAGCGACAGCGCGGTGCCGGTCGCGATGCTGATCAGGATCGCGCCGGGCACCTGCCGGGTGACCAGCACGATCATCAGGAGCACCGTGACGCAGAACAGCGCGACCGGCCATCCGGACAGGTGCCCGCCGGTGCCGAGCTGCACGGGCACGGTGGTGTCGGCCGCGTCGGGTTTGCGGGTGACGAAGCCGGCGCTGACGAGTCCGACGAGGGCGATGTAGAGCCCGATGCCCACGGTCAGCGCGACCTTCAGGGGTTCGGGGATGGCGCGGATGATGCGTTGCCGCACTCCGCTGGCCGCGAGCACCACGATCGCGAGCCCTTCGAGAACGACGAGCCCGAACGCCTGCGCCCAGGTCATGGCGGGGGCGATGGTGAACGCCACGACGGGGATCACGCCGAGTCCGGCGGCCATCGCCAGCGGAGCGTTGCCGACGACGCCCATCAGGACCGTCATCACTCCGGCCGATAGCGCGGTCGCGGTGGTGAGCTGGGTGGTGGTGAGCGTGGCGCCGGTGCTGTCGGCGGCGGCGCCGAGGATCAGCGGGTTGAGCAGCACGATGTAGGACATCGCGACGAACGTGGTGACGCCGCCGCGGATCTCCCGGCTCAGCGTGGAGCCGCGGGCGGTGATGCGGAAGTAGCGGTCGAGCAGGTGCGGCCGGTCGAGTGCGGTGGGCTGCTTGCCGGACATGGGGCCTCCGGGCGCGCGAGGTCGCGGGCACTCGCGAGCTGTGAGTGCGCCGGGTGCGCGGGTGGGATTCAGGCAGGGGAGGTCGGCACCCGATTCGGGTGCGGCGTTCGGGTTCGGATCGGGGCCGACGTGTCGTCGGGCCGACGGGCTTCGGCTCGGGTAGGCGGCGAAGCCCGGATCACCGGCCGTTCTTGCGAGAACGGCGAGAAAAGGCTGCTGCGGTGAGAAGTCCCGGTATCGCCGGGAAATTCAGGTGGGGCTCAGTAGTCGACGCGGTCGGGCTTGGCGAGCCACCGGTCGAACGGCGCGGTGCGCTCGGTGAGTTCGACCTGCCGCACGGCGGTCGGCCAGGGCTGGTCGGGGTTGCGGAACAGGTCGTGGAACGCGCGGTCGTCGAACCCGCCGCGCGCGGCGTCCTCCCGGTCGGCGGCGTAGACGACGCGGTCCACCCGCGACCACAACGCGGCGCCGAGGCACATCGGGCACGGTTCGCAGGAGCTGACCAGCACGCAGCCGGTGAGGTCGAAGGTGCCGAGCTCCGTGCAGGCGCGGCGGATGGCGGACACCTCGGCGTGCGCGGTGGGGTCCAGGTCGGAGGTGACGAGGTTGGTGCCGGTGGCGATGAGCCGGTCGTCGCGCAGCACGAGGGCGCCGAAGGGGCCGCCGCCGTCGTCGACGCTGCCGGTGGCCAGGTCGACCGCCGTCGCGACCCAGCGGGCCTCGGTCGCGGCGACGCCGGGGGAGTCGGTTTCGGTGGGCACGTGGAATCTCCAGCCGTGTCGGGGAATCAGCGGGCATCGCCGATTCCGGGGTGCTCCGGGAGCGGGCCGCCGGACGGGATCGCCGTCCGGGGACGGCCGGGCTCAGATGATGTGGTGCGGTGCTACCGGCACGTGGGTGAGCGGTTTGCCGGTGGCGGCGCGGATCGCGGCGACCACGGCGGGAGTGGTGGAGATCGTCGGCGGCTCGCCGACGCCGCGCACGCCGTAGGGCGCGTTCGGGTCGCCGCGCTCGATGATGTCGATCTCCATCGGTGGCATGTCGAGGATGGTGGGGATGAGGTAGTCGGTGAACGACGCGTTGCGCATCTCGCCGCCGGAGACCTGGATCTCCTCCATCACGGCGAGGCCGAGCCCTTGGGCGCTGCCGCCTTGGATCTGGCCGATGACGGCGTCCGGGTTCACGGCTTTGCCCACGTCCTGCACGCAGTCCAGCCGGACCACCTTGACCAGGCCGAGTTCGGTGTCGACGTCGACGATGGCGCGGTGCGCGGAGAACGCGTGCTGCACCTGGACCATGTCGCTGGCCCCGTTCTCGTCCATCGGGAACGTCTGCCGGTGGTGGTATTCCCTGGTCAGCTCGATGGGGCCGTCGCCGAGGATCTCGGTGAGGTCGGCGAGCACGCCCGCGGTCGCGGACATGATCTTGCCGCCTTGCAGCGTCAGCGCGGCCGGTGCGACTCCGTGCAGTTCCGCGGCCCGGTGCAGCACCGCGTCCCGCACGGCGGCGCAAGCCGTCTGCACCGCTCCACCGGTGACGTAGGTCTGCCGGGACGCGGAGCTGGATCCGGCGGCACCGACGGACGTGTCGTTGGGGTGGATGGTGACGCGTTCGACGCCGAGCTCGGTGCGGGCGATCTGCTGCTGCACCGTGACGAGGCCCTGCCCGACTTCGGCGGCCGCGGTGTGCACCTCGGCGACCGGTTCACCGCCGATGAGTTCGAGCCGCACCCGCGCCGTGGAGTAGTCGTCGGCACCTTCGGAGTAGCAGATGTTCTTGATCGTCACGCCGTAGCCGACGCCGCGCACCACGCCCTCGCCGTGCGTCGTGTTGGAGGCACCGCCGGGCAGGTCGCGGATGTCGCTGCTCTCCCGCCGCGGCGGCAGCGGGATCGCCTTGAGCCGCTGCAGCAGTTCGGCCACCGGCGCCGGGAAGTCCAGCGACTGCCCGGTCGGGATCTCGTCGCCCTGCGCCACGGCGTTGCGGATCCGCAGGTCCGCCGGGTCCGCGCCGAGCGCGGCGGCGAGCTTGTCCATCTGCGACTCGTAGGCGAAGGTCGGCTGCACCGCGCCTAGCCCGCGCATCGCCCCGCACGGCGGGTTGTTCGTGTACAGGCCCCAGGATTCGAGGTCGACGTTCGGCACCCGGTACGGGCCGACGCCGAGCGTGGACGCGTTGCCCACCACGACCGGGGTCTTCGACGCGTAGGCGCCGCCGTCGAAGTACTGCCGCGCCTTCACGTACACGAGCTCGCCGTCACGCGTCGCGCCGTGCTCGTAGTACATCTTCGCCGGATGCCGGTGCACGTGGCCGTAGAAGGACTCCTCCCGGCCGTAGACCATCTTCACCGGCCTCCCGGTGCGCAGCGCCAGCAGGCACACGTGCACCTGGATGGACAGGTCCTCCCGGCCGCCGAACGCGCCGCCGACCCCGGACAGCGTCATCCGCACCTTCTCCGGCGGCAGCCCCAGCGCGGCCGCGGTCTGCCTGAGGTCGGAATGCAGGTCCTGCGTCGCCAGGTACAGGTCGACGCCGCCGTCCTCCGCGGGCAGTGCGAGACCCGATTCGGGGCCGAGGAACGCCTGGTCCTGCATGCCCACGGTGTAGACGCCGGAGACCACGACGTCGGCCGCGGCCTCCGGGTCGCCCTTGCGGATCACCTGGTGGCGCACCACGTTGCCGTCCGGGTGCAGCTTCGGCAGCGTCTCGTCGTGCGCGGCGAGCTCCGCGTTGGTGATGGGGGAGAGCACCTCGTAGCCCACTTCGACGCGCTCCAGCGCCCGGCGGGCCGTCTCGGGGTGGTCGGCGGCGATCAGCGCGACCGCCTCACCCCGGTAGCGCACCACGTCCTCGGCCAGCACCGGCTGGTCCTGCGCCTTGAGGCCGTAGCGGTTGGCGCCGGGCACGTCGGCGGCGGTGAGCACCGCGTGCACGCCGGGCAGCCGCAGCGCCGCGGCCACGTCGATCGACGTGATCCGCGCGTGCGGGTGCGGGCTGCGCAGCGTCGCGCCCCACAGCATGTCCTCCGCCCACAGGTCGGAGGAGTAGGCGAATTCGCCGCGGACCTTCAACGTGCCGTCCGGGCGCAGCGGGGATTCCCCGATGCCGCCCGCGATGCCGGTGTCGAGGTCCTGCGGAGTGCGCGTCGGGCCGCTCATCGGGCCACCTCCCCGTGGAGTCGTTCGAATCGTGCGCGGATACCGGTGCTCGCGGCGCGCAGATCGCGCGCCAAGTCCACTTCGGACACCGAGGTCAGCAGGTCGTCCTGGACGACGCCGCGCCCACCGCACAGCAGCAGCCGCAGCGGCGGCAGCGGGCCCAGCACGAGCGCCGCGACCGGGTCGTCGATCCCCGCGTGCCCGAGCCCGTCGAGCCGCCACACCGCGAGGTCGGCGAGCTTGCCGGGCCGCAGCGAGCCGATCTCGTCCTGCCTGCCCAGGCAGCGCGCGCCGCCGAGGGTGGCGGCGAACAGCGCCTCCCGCACCGACAGCGCCTCCGGGCCGTACCGGGCGCGGGCCGTGAGCAACGCCTGGCGCATCTCCTCGCCGAGCCCGCCCGCCTCGTTCGAGGCGACACCGTCCACTCCGAGACCCACCGGCACGCCCGCGTCCAGCAGCGCGCGCACCGGCGCGACGCCCGCGCCCAACCGCCCGTTGGAACTGGGGCAGTGCGCGGAACCGGTGCCCGTCTCGGCGAGCCGCGCGATCGCCGACTCCGCCAGGTGCACGGTGTGCGCGAGCCACACGTCCGGCCCCAGCCAGCCCAGCTCGTCGGCGTGCTCCACCGGCGTGCGGCCGAACTCGGCGAGGCACTGCCGCTGCTCGTCGGCGGTCTCCGCGAGGTGGGTGTGCAGCCGCACCCCGCGAGCCCGCGCCAGCTCCGCGCTCTCCCGCATCAGCCGCTCGCTGACGCTGAACGGCGAACACGGGCCGACCGCGACCCGCACCGCCGAACCGGGGGACGGGTCGTGGAACCGGCTGATCGCCGCATCGGTCCCGGCCAGCGCCGCGTCCACGTCCTCCACCAGGGAATCCGGCGGCAGCCCGCCGCGGGAGCGGCCCCGGTCCATCGAGCCGCGCACCGCGTGCAGCCGCAGCCCGATGCTCCCGGCGGCCGCGACGACGGCGCCGAACACGTCGCCCCCGTCGCGGGGGAAGACGTAGTGGTGGTCGGCGACCGTGGTCGCCCCGGACAACGCCAGCCTGGCCAGCCCGGCAGCGGCCGCCGCGTGCGTGCCGTCCTGGGCCAGCCCCGCCCACACCGGGTAGAGCCGCGTCAGCCAGTCGAACAACGGCGAATCGGGCGCGTAGCCGCGCGTCGCCCACTGGTACAGGTGGTGATGGGTGTTGACCAGGCCCGGAGTGATCAGGCAGCCGCTCACGTCGATCCGCTCGCCGCGCGACGGATCGGCCCGGCCGGGAGCGACCTCGACGATCCGGTCGCCTTCGACGACGACGTGGCCTTCGGCGTGCTCCGCGCCGTCGACGGTGGCGATCGCGGCACCGTCGAGCACGAACCGGGTGGGCTCAGGCATGACCGGACTTCCGCCGGGCGGCCAGCCGCACCGCGTCCATGATCTTCTCGTAGCCGGTGCAGCGGCACAGGTTGCCCGCCAGCGCCTCCCGGATCTCCACGTCGGAGGGCTCGGCCTGCTTGTCCAGCAGGTCCGTCGCCTGCACCAGCAGCCCCGGCGTGCAGAAACCGCACTGCACGGCGCCCGCGTCGAGGAACGCCTGCTGCACGTCGCTGAGCCGGTCCCCGTCGGCGAGGCCCTCCACGGTGCCCACCTCGCGGCCCTCCACCTGGCCCGCCGCGACCAGGCACGCGCACACCGCGACACCGTCCAAGGTGACCGTGCACGAACCGCATTCGCCCTGTTCGCAGGCGTTCTTCGAGCCCGGCAGCCCGAGCCGCTCCCGCAGCACGTAGAGCAGGCTCTCGCCTTCCCACACGTTGTCGGCCTGCTGCGCCCGGCCGTTGACGGTGAAGTTCACGCGCATTGCCGCCTCCTGGTGCGGTGGTCGTCCCACACGCGGTGCACCGTGCGCCGGGCCAGCACGCCCAGCGCGTGCCGCCGGTAGTCGGCGGTGCCGCGCACGTCGTCGATGGGCCTCGCCGCTGCCGCGACGAGTTCGCCGAACCGGTTCGCGGCCAGCTCCGGCAGCGCGCGGGGGCGCTCCCACTGACCGGTGCCGATGAGTTCGGCGGTGAGGAAGTCCTCGGCGGCCGTCGCCCGGAACGGGGTGGGCGCCGCCGAACCCACACCGGTGCCGACGCGGCGCTGCTCCGGGTGCAACGCGATCGCGAACGTGCACACCGCGATCACCATCGCGTTGCGGGTGCCGACCTTCGCGAACTGCTGCGGCCCCGACGCCGGCGCGAGGTGCACCGCCGCGATCAGCTCGTCGGCCGCGAGCGCGCTGCGCTTCACACCGGTGAAGAACTCGGTGATCGGCAGCAACCGCGTTCCGCGCACGGACGCCACCTCGACCAGCGCGTCCGAAGCCAGCAACGCCGGATGCCCGTCCCCGGCAGGGGAGGCCGAACCGAGGTTGCCGCCGAGCGTGCCCCGGTTGCGGATCTGCGGTGAGCCCACCGTCCGGGCCGCCATCGCGAGACCCGGCAGCCGGTCGCCCAGTTCGTCGATCAGCCGCGCGTAGGGCAGGCCCGCGCCGATGCGCACCGTCCCGTCGGCCTCGGACCAGCCCTGGTGCTCGGTGACGTTCGTGAGGTCAAGCAGGGCTTCCGGGCGGCGGTGCCCGAAGTTGACCTCCACGAGCACGTCGGTGCCGCCGGCCAGCACGGTCGCCTCCGGGCGGGCCGCCCTGATCTCCAGGGCCTCGCGCCACGAGGTCGGACGCAGGAAGTCCACGGCGCCTTCTCTCTGTCGGGGTTCGTCTCGACCGAGTCGCCGAGCGCCACATCACTCGCGGCACCCGCCGGCGGGTCGTCGCTCCAGTACACAACCGGTGAACGGTCGTTGACCAGCGGTGGAAAACCCGAAATGCCGGACGGGTGACCCCACCCCGTTCGTACGTTCCTACGAACGCCCACCCGAAGATCACCCCGCCGTGAACGCACCCCGACCTGAGTGAACGGCCCGTCCGTCCAACAACCCCGCCCGCACGTCCGCGGCTCCACGGAGGCGGGCCGCGAGCGCCCGGTTTCGAGTGAACGGCCCGTCCGTCCAACGGGATTGGTCAAACGGTCCGCTCACCCGAAACCCCGCCGCGTCCGGTTCCGAGTGAACGGACCGTTCGTCCAGCGGGGTTGGACGAACGGTCCGTTCACCCGGACACGCCCCGCCACCCGAGCGGCGCGGCGGGAGATGCCGGATGTGGGTGAACGGACCGTTCGTCCAAGGGGATTGGTCGAACGGTCCGTTCACTCGCTCCGCCGCTGCCCGGGGCTCCCGGTGGGCGTCGCGGGGGTGCAGAGTGAGCGGCGTGCAGCTGAGCGAACTGGTCGCCGACCCCGGTCTGGGCCTGACGCTGCTCACCGGCCCGGCCGACCGGGAGGTGCGCGGCGTCTACATCACCGACCTCCTCGACCCGCGCCGCTACCTGCGCGGCGGCGAGCTGGTGCTCACCGGCTTGATGTGGCGCACCGGACCGGCGGATTCGGCGGAGTTCGTCGCCGCGCTCGCCGATGCGGGCGTGGCGGCGATCGCGGCGGGCACCGCGTGGCTCGGCAGCACTCCGCCCGATCTCGTCGAGGCCTGCCGGCGGCACGGGATGTCGCTGGTGGAGGTCCCGGTGGCGTTGAGCTTCGGCACCTTGTCGGAGCGCGTCATGGCCGCGCACCGGGCGGCGGGCCGGGAGTGGGTGTCGGCGCTCGCCGCGGGCGCGGACCTGGACGAGGTGCTGGAGCTGGCGGCGGCCGAGCTCGGCACGGGCTGCTGGGTGGTCTCGGGCGCCGGTGCGGTGCTCGCCGGGCCGCCCGGCGCGCCAGCGCACGAGGAGTTCGTGCACGGCTTGCACGAGTCGAGCGCCACGTCCGGGTCGGTCCGCACGTCGCGCGGCGACCACCGGTTCCACGCGGTCGGTGACGGCACCGATCCGCGCGTCGCGCAGTGGTTCGTCGTGGTGCGCGAGTCGGCGGTGCCGCCGGCGGCGCTGGCGGAGCTGGCCACCGTGGTCGCGTTGGTGCGCAGCCGCGTCGACCAGGCCCGCAGCATCGCCGGTCGTTCCGTGGAGTCGGCGCTGCGCAGGCTGCTCGACGGCACGTCGAGCGCGGTGGAGGTGGCGGCCCGCCTGGACACGGTAGGTCTCCCCGCGGGGGAGCCGTTGCGAGTCGTGCAGCTGTCGGTGGTGCGCCCGGAGCGGGGTGCGACGGCGGGTTCGGCCTTGGCCGCCACCGTGCTGCGCGAGCTCGCGGCCACGACGGGCCTTCCGTCGGTGGCCGCGCCGCTGGGGGAGGCCGCGGCGGCCGTGTTCGCCGACGACGAGGGGCAGCTGTCGGCGTTGCCGGACCGGTTCCGCGAGTTCGCCGCGCTCGCCGGGGGCGAGGTCCGGTTGTGCGCCGGGATCAGCGACATCGGCACGGCCGACGGGTTGCGCTCCGCGGTGGAGGAGGCGGGGCACGCCCGGCGGCTCGCCGAGCACGATCCGCGGTCGTCGGTGGTGACGGCGGACGCGCTGGCTTCGCACGAGGTGCTGCTGGCGTCGGTTCCGGAGGAGTTGCGCCGGTCCTACCGGGACAAGCTGCTGGGCCCGCTCATCGGCTACGACGAGGCGCACGCCACGGATCTGCTGCGCACCTTGCGCGTGTTCCTGGAATGTTCCGGTTCGTGGTCGCGCTGCGCGGCGCGATTGCACCTGCACGTGAACACGTTGCGCTACCGGATCGGCCGGATCGAACAGATCACCGGACGAGAACTGGGAAATCTCTCCGCGCGGGTGGATTTCCACCTCGCACTGCAACTCATCGACGACCGGCCGTCGTAACCGCCCCCCGCCGTCGTGGGAGTAGTCACACTCGACTTCGCAGCCCTGGTGGTTTCACCCGATCGGTTCGTAATCCACTGCGTTGACCGGTACCGTGCTTGGTCGGCACTCGGCCGCCCGCGAGGTGGTCCGACGGTGAACCCCACGCGAGGCCGCGCAGAACACGGAGGTAACGGGATTGACCGATCAGTCCGCCACCACCGGTGTGACGGACCGCCCGAGCGACGGAAACGTCGCCGGAACCGCGGCACGTTCCGCTGAACGCGTCCAGGACTTCCTGGATCGCGCGGTACCCGGCACACCCTGCCTGGTGATGGACCTGACGGCGGTTCGCGAACGCTACGCGCAACTGCGAGCCGCACTGCCGGACGCGCGCATCTGCTACGCGGTCAAGGCCAATCCCATGCCCGAGGTCGTCGCCGCGCTCGCGGAACTCGGTTCCTCGTTCGACGTGGCCAGCCCCGGCGAGATCGACCTCTGCCTGGCCCACGGCGCCGAACCCGGCTCGATCTCCTACGGCAACACCATCAAGAAGCGCGCCGACATCGCCCGAGCCCACGAGCAGGGCGTGCGGCTGTTCGCCACCGACAGCGACGCCGACCTCACCGCGATCGCCGAAGCCGCGCCCGGCGCGCGGGTCTTCTGCCGCGTCCTGGTGGACAACAAGGGATCCCGCACCCCGTTCGGCCGGAAGTTCGGCTGTCCGCCGGAAACCGCGGTGCACCTGCTGGTCCGCGCGGCCGAGCTCGGCCTGGACCCCTACGGCGTGTCGTTCCACATCGGATCGCAGCAGCACGACGCCACCGCGTGGGAACACGGGCTCCGCGCCGCGAACGAGGTGTTCCGCGGCGCCGCCGAGCACGGCGTGCGGCCGCGCATGGTGAACCTCGGCGGCGGACTTCCCGCGCACTACACCGACTCCGCGCCGCCGCTGCAGGACTACGCCCGCCGCATCGAGCAGGCGCTGGACCGCGAATTCGGCGACGAACGCCCGGAACTGCTCGTCGAACCCGGCCGCCGCCTCGTCGGCGACGCGGGAGTGCTGCGCAGCGAAGTCGTGCTCGCCACCCCCGAGACGGGCAGCGACCGCCGTTGGATCTACCTCGACGTGGGCCGCTACAACGGGCTCGCCGAAACCGAGGGCGAAGCGATCACCTACCGGCTGCGCACCTCCCGCGACGGTGACCCGACCGGCCCGGTCGTGCTCGCCGGGCCGACGTGCGACGGCGACGACGTGATCTACCAGCACACCCGCTACGAGCTGCCGTTGACGCTGGGCGCGGGCGACACCGTCGATCTGCTCAGCGCCGGTGCCTACACGGCCAGCTACGCCTCGGTCGGCTTCAACGGTTTCCCGCCGCTGCCGACCTACTGCATCGACGGGCACGAGCGATCCTGACCGCTGCGGCGGGCCGGATCTGCCGCAGCGGTCGAGTGCCCAAGCCGGTGCGAACAAGAACGTTCTCAGCGAAATCTGCGAAATGTTGGGAGGTCGATAGATGTCGATTGATGCCGGAACCCTGCAACCCGTCGGTCTGTTCACCGGGCAGCACGTGCTCGCCGAGCTCGACGGCGTGGACGCGGAGCTGCTCGACGACGAGCAGTTCCTGCGGGACACCTTGCACAGCGCGTTGAGCCGCTCGCAGGCCACGGTGTGCCAAGTGATCGCCGAACGGTTCGAGCCGCAAGGCGTCACCGTGCTGGCATTGCTGTCGGAATCCCACGCGTCGCTGCACACTTACCCTGAAGTGGGATCGATTTTCATCGATGTGTTCACCTGCGGGAACACGGCGCAGCCGGAACGCGCGGTCGAGCTGCTGGCGGAGGCCCTGCGGCCCGGTTCGGTGAACACCCGCACGATCCGCCGGGGACTCGACCCCGAACTGGTGTCGTGACCGGCCCGCCGGCTCGCGGACGCGGGCCGGCGGGATTCCCTCCACAATGGACACTCAAGTGCGTTCTTCCGCCCATCCAGGGCGACATTTCGAGGAGGAGCACCGTTGATCGAAATCGACGGGCAGAGCTGGGTCAGCGAGCCCCTGGGCGCCGACATGCGGCGGCTGTGGCGGGTCGACGAGGTGGTGTGGGAAGGCGACACCGCCTACCAGCACGTGCTCATCGGCCGCACCTCGCAGGGCGTCTCCCTGTTCTGCGACGACGACCGGCAGAGCACCGAGTTCTCCCAGCTGGTCTACCACGAGGCCATGCTGGTCCCCGGATTCCTGCTGGCCGCGAACCTGGACCGGGTGCTCATCATCGGTTCCAGCGAAGGCGTCGCCAGCCAGCTGGCGGTGGCCGCCGGGGCGACCCGGGTCGACCACGTGGACATCGACGAGGAATGCGTCCGGATCTGCGCCGAACACCTGCCCTACGGCTACACCAGCGCGGAACTGCCCGAGCTGGAACGCGGTGACGGCCCGATCACCCTGCACTACGCCGACGGCATCGGCTTCCTCGACCAGGCCCCGCCGGAAGGCTACGACCTGGTCGTCGTGGACCTGCCCGACGAGCGCGCCGACGACGCCGACGGCCAGCACAACCGGCTCTACGGCCTGGAGTTCCTGCAGCGCTGCCAGACGGTCCTCGCGCCCGGCGGCGTGGTCGCGTTCCAAGCAGGCTGCCCCACGGTGTGGCGCAACGAGACGCTGATCCGCTCCTACAACCGGTTCCGCTCGGTGTTCGAGTCGGTCACCTACTTCGGTTCCGACGAGCACGAGTGGGCGTTCCTGTTCGGCCGCGCCGAACCGGTCGACGACCCGACGAACCTCATGCTGGAGAACCTGCCCAACAGCGAGTACCAGCCGCGCACCATCGACGACGCCAGCCTCATCGGCTGCACGGTGCCGCCGTTCTCGGTGCGCAACCAGGACTGACCCGCACGGTGCCGGAAAGCCCGCCGGATCACGCGATCCGGCGGGCTTTCCGCTGTCCGCAGCTCAGAGGAACTGCAGGTACGGGTGCAGGCCGGGAGCACCGTCGCGCTTGCCGAACCACTGGTCGAACGAGAGCCCCCGGTCCCGCAGACCCGTCTCCAGCTCGGACAGCAGCGGCTCGGCGGAGTTCTCGTCGAGCCGGATGTCGACCTCGTAGAGCTCCTCGTGGGAGGTGTCGGTGAACGCGGCGGCGGTGAACTTCGCGAAGATCGGCGTGCTCTGCGCCCACTCCAGCAGCCCCGCGGCCTCCAGCAGCACCTGCGCCTCGTGCATCATCAGCCGCAGCGCCAACGCCTCGGCGACGCACCGGGGCGGCGTCCACACCTGCTCCGAGAGCCGCGTCGCCACCGCCGCCGACGCCAGCAGGAACGCGCGGGCGAACGCCGAGTCGTAGCGGTCGTCGTAGCAGGGCGGCAGCTCCTCCAGCACCAGCAGCCCCTGCGCCTCGTCCACCGTGGCGTTGTTGATCGACAGCGACAGCTCGTCGTAGAAGATCTCGTCGGTCACCACCCACACCGCGTGGATCAGCGCCCCCGCCGCCAGTCGTGCCGCTGAGTCGCTCGCGCCGTCGGCGGCGAACGCGTCCGCGCCGAACGCGCGCAGCCGCGGCGCGCACTCCAGCAGCGTCTCCCGCCAGTGCTCGGTCTCCAGCGCGGGCTCCCCCGCGGAGGACTCCAACGCCTCCTCCACGGCCGCTTCCAGCGCGCTGGAGTCGTCGGGGGTGCGCACGTCCGCCGCGGCCAGGCTCAAGTTGAACTCGTCCTCGGTGATGCGCACCTTCGAATCCGCCACCGACCAGCCGCTGAGCAGCTCGATCTCGCCGAGCAGCTCGTCGAGCACGGTCGCCGCCGCCCATTCCGCGGACACCAGGGACGGCGCGTCCAGCACGAGCACCACGGTGGCGCGGTCCGCGCTCGGCGAGATCCGGTAGTCCAGCACGTCGATGTCGGCCTGATCCGGGCCGGTGACCCCTTCCACGAGCGCGAGCCTGCGATCCAGCAGCGCCACCACGCCCTGCTGCTGCAGCTCGTCGAGCCCCTGCGCCGTCACCGGCGGTTCGAGTTCCGCCGTCACCACGTATTCCACCGCTGCTCGCCCTCTCCTTCCCTGGATGCACGGCATGTTACGTGCCGCCCGCCGCGGTGAGCCGCCTGTGTCGCCGCGGCTCATCGGGGATCATGGGCCGGGTGACGACGACGGTGGCGGTGTTCGGCAGTTGCAATATGGATCTGGTGGCCTATACCGGAATCGCACCTCGGCGCGGGGAAACCGTGCTGGGACGCGAATTCCGGACGGCACCGGGAGGAAAAGGGGCGAATCAGGCGGTCGCCGCGGCCCGTGCGGGTGCGCCCACGCGGTTCATCGGCGCGGTCGGCGATGATGAACTGGGGGAGCGGCTCCGGGCGGCATTGACCGAATACGGTGTGAATACCGACGGGTTGCGCACGGTGACCGGAAACAGCGGCACCGCGCATATCGTCGTCGACGACGACGGCGGAAACGCGATCGTCGTGGTGCCGGGAGCCAATGCGAGCGTGGATTCGCTCGCCCCGGGGGACGCGGAACTCATCGCGGGTTGCGGGGCGCTGTTGTTGCAGCTGGAGATCCCGTTCACCGGGGTCGAATCGGCCGCGGTGGCAGCCGGGGAAGCGGGCGTTCCGGTGATTCTCACGCCGGCCCCGGCGGCGGAACTGCCGGCGGCGTTGCTCTCGAACGTGGACATGCTGGTGCCCAACGAACACGAGGCCGCGGTACTCACGGGTTCCGCTGATGCGCGCGAAGCGTTGCGGGAATTGCTGAATCTGGTGCCGGAGGTCGTCATCACGCTCGGTGCCGCCGGATCGCTCTACGGGAATCGGGCGGGCGAGATCGTGGAGGTGCCCGCGCATCCGGTGCGGGCGGTGGACACGACGGCGGCGGGCGACACGTTCGTCGGAGTTCTCGCGGCCACGCGCGCGGCGGGCGGCGAGATCAGGCAGGCACTGGAACGGGCCTCGGCCGCGTCGGCGCTGGCGGTGGGACGCCACGGCGCCATGGCGGCGATGCCGACCGATCAGGAGATCAGCGAGTTCCGCGCCGCCGAACGGTGAGTGCTGCGGATGGCGGAACGGGAATGTCGCGAGGCGTCGATGCGATCAGGCCGGAAAATGTCCGGTCTCGCGTGGACGACGCCGCGCGACATCCCGATCGACTCACTTGGCCTTGTCGTAGGCGTCCACGATCTCCGAGGGAATGCGTCCCCGATCCGACACCTGCATGCCCTGCTCCCGGGCCCATTCCCGAATGGCCTGGTTGCGTTCGCGGTCGGCCGCCGTGGGCGCGGCCGCGGCCTTGCTGGCCTTGCCTGCGGCGCGCTTGCGGCCACCCGTCCGGCGTGCGCTGGAGACGTACGACGCCAGCGAGTCCCGCAGTTTGGCGGCGTTGTCCGAGGACAGGTCGATGGTGTAGTCGACCCCGTCGAGGCTGAACTCGACCGTCGACTCTGCTTCCGACCCGTCGACGTCGTCGACGAGCTGCACGGTGACCTTCTGCGCCACTGGAAAACCCTCGATTCCGGTTCGTTATTGCTGGCCTTCGTGCAAGAGCGTACGAAGAACGGTCAGAACAATAAACCGTTGTTGCGAAAATGTGCCACCCTGGGTCTGGTGAGCACTGCTACCGGGGTCCGATCGATGTGGAGTCGGTCGTTGTGTGGCACATTACTTTCTCGATTTCGCTGTCGATCGGCTACGGTGGGTCGCGGGTGGTTCCCCCGGTGACCCGGCATCGTGGGTCGACGGTGCCCCCGCACGGCGGTTCTCAACCGCCGGTGGTGCTGTTCTATCGTTGACGCGAGACAACAGCGATGCCGCGTGCTACAACGTGGGTCAGGGTCGCAGGAGTCTCGCCTGCAAGGTGTCGCGGATCGAGACGGGGCACGTTCCCGAGACAGGTGATCATGGCCGAGCGGATTCAGGTCGAACTCGTCGACGACATAGACGGGTCGCCAGCCCAGCAGACCGTCACTTTTGCGCTGGACGGTGTGACCTACGAAATCGACTTGAGTGAACGGCACGCGCAGCGCCTGCGCGGAGTCTTCGCTCGTTACATCGAGCGTGCGCGCGCTCCGGAGCGGGAGCAGACGGCCGCCGCCGCCAAGCGCCAGGAACGGGACGAACGGGATGCCCGGCAGGCGAACCGGCAGCTGACCGAGCAGATTCGCGGCGCCGCGCAACGGAGCAAGGATCGGGTCAGCAAGCAGCAGGATCCGGAACCCGCGGCCGAATCGGCTCCCGAAGAGCCCGCCACGCCGCTCGAACACCCCGTGCTCGAGCCGCCGATCTCCGAGCAACGTTCCGAATCGCTGGAAGATCGCCACGACGCCGCTGTTCCTTCGGTGTCGTTGCCGCAATTCTCGTCCGCCGTGGACTGATCCCGTCGCGGCGGTCCCGGCGGCCCACTGGTCCCGGTACCGCGCGAGCGGAAGAAGTCGTCCCGGGCGAGAGGCGGCGGCGATCCGGCCGCCGAGCGGTCCGGATGGGAAGGACGTCTCCACCGGGCCGGCGCCGAACGCAAAAGAACCGCATCGTGGTCATCCGCGATGCGGTTCTTCATGTTCCGGGTCGGATCGATGCCGAGTCCGGGCCTCGTCGGCCGCTGACGCCTCCCCCGCGCGCGGAACGAGTCGGGACTTCAGTCCGCCGCGCGGTGCCTGCGTCCTTTCGCGCGGCCACCCGAGTCGCCTTGTTGCACGGCCACGGGTTCGGCTGCCGATGACTCCGCGGTCTCGGTCAGCGCCGCGGCGAACTCGGGTGGGGCGCTCAGTCCCCAGTTGTTCGCCTCCGGGTCGATCAGCTTCTGCTGCAACTCGGTGTAGATCGGTGTCGAGTCCACTGTTTACCCCCTGCCTCCTTGTCGGCGAGCAGGCTACCGGCGGCCGGGCCTCCGGGCCCGCGGAACGCACGGTGATCACTCGAAGGAGGTCGTCCTCCGACCGCCGATCGACGGGACGCGCACAAGCCGCCATCCGAGTGACGGGTGGTGACCTGGGGTTTCCGAGTTAAAGGGGGGTGGTGTTCGGGGCCTTTCACGGGCCATGTAGATTTCTTTCTGCCAGCACGGAACGGGCCGAAAACGAATCGGACCGGGTGCGGCGGGGGTCTGACTGAGCTTCCAGGTAGTACTGGTAGTGTGGGTGGCTCAAGTGAAAAACTCTAAATGCAAGTCGGTTTTTTCTGGCTGGGTCGGTGTGGTTGGCCGTGAGGTTGACCCCCTGAATCAGTTGGAAATCGGGCCTGCTAGGGTTTGGAAACAACAAACTCTAAACGGGTCGGGTTTCTCGACGTTCCGGGGTGCGGGTGACCGCGAGGTTGACCCCCCTGAAACAGCGGAAAAACGGGCCTGCTAGAGTTTGGAACATCGCAAGAACGAAAGACGGAAATGACTCCCCGGAGTTCGCGGCCCTGAGGTTGGGGGTTGTGGGTGATGGTGTGGGTGTGTTCTTTGAGAA
>NZ_JBSFWJ010000015.1:0-110640 GCF_053592695.1 Saccharopolyspora sp. NPDC002578
GGTTCTCAGTCGTCTTCTCGCGAGGACGGCTTTTTGCCTCGTGGCGGAGCCACTCGGGAAAAAGACCCCGCAGCGAGAAGACGACTGAGGTTCCGCTGAATGACCCGCTACCCAAGACGGACACCCGAGCCACGCTCAAGACAGTCCCTGGACGGAGGGCTAGCCTCGTGCACGCCATGGATTCCGCACTCGCCCGGCGCATGCTGGCCGCTTCCACCGAGATCACCAAGGCGGCGCTGTCCGCCGACGATCCCGACGTGGTGCTGCCGATGGTGGTGCGCCGCGCCGCCGCGCTCGCCGAAGCCGACCTCGGCCTCGTCATGGTGCGCGCCGACGACGGCAGGCTCACCGTCGAAGCCGCCTACCCCGCCCAGCCCGAAACCGCGGGCGACCCCGTCGGCGCCGTGCTCTCCGCGCGTTCCGCCGCCGCCCGCGTCTCCCGCAGCGGCGTGCCGATCGTGGTCGACGACCTCATCGACGACCCGCTCACCGCGCCCTACGTGCCGTCGTCGCTGCGGATCTACGGGCCGTTCGCGGTCGCCCCGTTCGGCACGCGGGAACGCAGACTCGGGGCGCTGGCCGTGTACCGGCGGCGCGGCGCCCCCACGTTCACCCGCGTCGCCGTCGAAGTGCTCACCGGCTTCGCCGCGCAGGCCGGGCTCGCGCTGGTGCTCGCCGAGGGCTCCACCGCCCGCGAGCGCATCGCCGTCTACCAGGAGCGGGAACGCATCGCCCGCGACCTGCACGACGTGATCGTGCAGCGGCTCTACGCGGCGGGGATGCAGCTCGAAGTGCTCGACCGCAAGCTCACCGGACGGCTCGCCGCCGAGGACTCGGCGCGGCTCACCGACACGATGGACCAGCTCGACCAGACCATCGCCGAGGTCCGCGCCACCGTGCGGACCTTGCGGTCCGCCGACCCGGACACGCCCGCGCACGCCCCGGACCTGGCGGATTCGATGCGTTCCGAAGTGCAGATCGCGGGGGAACTGCTCGGCAGGCCGCCGAAGCTGGAGATCGAGGGCGACCTCACTGAGGTCCCGGTCGCGCTCGCCGACCACGCCCGCGCCGCGATGCGCGAAGCGCTGTCGAACGTGGTCCGCCACTCCGGGGCGCGTTCGGTGCTGGTCCGGATCCGCCGCTCGGCCCGCTCCATGCGGCTGCAGGTCGTCGACGACGGCTGCGGCATCCCCCGCGACGTCACCAAGCGCGGCCTCCGCCACCTGGAGGAGCGCGCCGCGGCAGCGGGCGGCAGCTGCGTCATCCACTCCTCCCCGGACAGCGGCACCACAATCACCTGGGAAGTCCCGCTTTGATTGGGTCCCTTCTGCGAACGGCCTGCTTAGCGGGTCGGGTGGCGGAACCTCAGCGGCTTCCTCGCTGCGGGATCGATTTCTGATGTAGCTCCCTACACGGCGAAATCGCTGTCCTCGCGAGGAAGCCGCTGAGAACCCGCCGGTGGTCGACTTGCTCAAGCCGGTCGCTGCTCAGCGGCTCCGCCGCTGACAAGACAAAGATCAAAAGATCAGCGAACAACCCGCCTTGCGGCCGAAGGCCGTGCCTCGCGGCGAAGCCGTGCCTTGGGCGAGCGGAGCGAAGTCTGCCTTGCGGCCGTAGGCCGTGCCTGTATGTGCGAAGCACATAGCCCACGTCAAGAAGACACCTGAGGTTCCGCTACCCGGACACCCGAGCAAAACGAGCCCAGGAACACCGTCACCCCTGCCGACGGGCCACCCAGGCTGCTGCTTGGGTGCGGCGTTCCATGCCTAGTTTGGCGAGCACTGCGGTGACGTAGTTCTTCACGGTCTTCTCCGCCAGGAAGAGGCGTTCCGCGATCTGGCGGTTCGTCAGGCCTTCGCCGATCAGGTCCAGCACTTTGCGCTCCTGGTCGGTGAGCGCGTCCAGTTCGTCGGCGGGGCGGTCGGCGCCGCGGCGCATCCGCTCCAGCACTCGCGCGGTGGTCACCGGGTCCAGCAGCGAGCGCCCGGCCGCGACTTCGCGCACCGCGTTGACCAGGTCGCGTCCGCGCACCTGTTTGAGCAGGTAGCCGGCGGCGCCCGCGTTGATCGCCCCGATCAGCGCCTGCTCGTCGTCGAACGCGGTGAGCACCAGGCACTGCGGCGGCACCGGCAACGCCCGCAGCCTGCGGCACAGGTCGAGGCCGTCGCCGTCGGGAAGCCGCATGTCGACCACGGCCACGTCGGGTTCCGCGGCTTGCGCCCGGACCACCGCCTCGCCGACTCCGCCGGCCTCGGCGACGACGTCCAGGTCCGGCTCGGTGCTCAACAGGTCCCGCAAGCCGCGGCGAACCACTTCGTGATCATCGACGAGCAGCACGCGTACCGGCACGTCCTCACGCTACGACCGACTCCACCGGACGTGCAGGTAAGGGTGCCCTGAGCCGGGCGCGAACGGGTCTCGTTCGCGCCCGGGAGGGGTCAGCGGCGGCGGGCCTTGCGGGCGGCCTTCTTCGCCTGCTTGACGTTGAGCTGGGTCTGCTCCGCCACGCGGGAGGCGCCGTGCTTGGCGCGGTAGGCGACGGACGGTTTGCCCTCGGTGTCGACCGCCGTGATCAGCAGCCCGCCGAGCAGGCCTAGGTTCTTGAAGAAGTGGATCTGCTGCCCGGCGCGCTCTTGCGGGTCGTCGAGCTCCCAGAACCGGTGGCCGGCGAGCGTCGTCGGCACCAAGGTGCCCGCGAGCAGCAGCGCGGACAGCCGCGGGGCCTTGCCGAGCGCCAGCAGCACGCCGGCGCCGACCTTGACCGCGCCGTCCAGCTTCACCAGCGTCACCGCGTCGGTGGGCACCTGCTCCGGCAGCGTGTCCTCGACTCGCCCGACCGTCTGGTCCAGCACGGGTTGAGCGGTCTTGGTGAGCGCTTCGGGATTGCGCAGGGCGCCGATGCCGCCGTAGATGAACATCGCAGCGAGCATCGGACGGGCCAAACGGCGGACGATCATGAGACCTCCTCAGTGGACGCGGCCCCGACCGTACCGCGCCGCGTGCCGGTGCTCCGGCTCTGCTGTTGATCTTCACTCCAGGTGCGTCCCGTTCGCACGAGATGTCGGGGTGCTGCTCCCGGTTCCGCGCGGAGTGCCGGTCGGGTGATCGGCGAAAAGCCCTGGTCGGCGACCAGCGAGGGATGTCGTGGGCGGCGAATCGAATCTTCTTCGCTGCGCCGGGAACAATCCGCAAAGTTGAGTCGTTGAGGCTCATGTAACCGCAGTGACCGGGCATCCGCTTCGGTGATGACCCGGCTTCGATGAGGGAGTGATGAGTGATGGCTCTTGCCGTTCGTGGCTGGGACGCGTTCACCGGCCTGGACCGTGAGTTCGACCAGCTGGTCCGCGGCGCCTTCGCCGGTCGCGGTGGTTCCGGACAGGCGTTCGCCCCCGCGGCGGACGTGCTGCGGGACGGTGCCGACCTGGTGTTCCGGCTGGACCTGCCCGGGGTGGACGTCGAGCAGGACGTGACGGTCGAGGTCGCCGACGGGACGCTGGCGATCAGCGGCAGTCGCACCACCCGCGCCGACGCTCCGGCCGAAGACGAGCCGGAAGCGCCGCGCGCGCTGGTCCGGGAGCTCCGCGGCGGATCGTTCAGCCGTCGCTTCCGGCTGCCGAAGGGCGTGACCGGTGACCAGGTCGAAGCGGACTACGACCGCGGCGTCCTGGAGGTCCGGGTGCGCGGCGCGCTGGAACAGGCGACCCCCACCAAGGTCACCATTCGCGCTCGGAATGCGTCGGAGTGACCTGTGTAGGGGTCGGGTGGCGGAACCTCAGCTTCCTTCTCGCTGCGGGATCTTTTTCCCGAGTGGCTCCGCCACGAGGGAAAAAGCTGTCCTCGCGAGAAGGAAGCTGAGAACCCGCTGGTGGTCGGCTTGCTCAAGCTGGTCACTGCTCAGCGGCTTCGCCGCTGATAAGAAGCTGACCGGAAAAGGTGCTGAGCCGTGGATCAGTTCTGGTCGGCGCGGGCGAAGACCTCGTCCCAGGCCGCGGCGACCTGGTGGGCGCACAGGCGGGGGTTCACGCCGCCGACTCCGGTGCCGAGGCCGGGCAGCGCGATGGTGCGCACGACGTCGCGCACCCGCATCCCGTTCTCCAGCACCCCGTGCGTCCACAGCCGCAGCACCGCTCGCGCGGCCAGGTACGGGTGCACGGTGTCGGAGGGCAGCACCTCGCCGGGAGTGCGCATCGTGGGCGAACTGACCAGCCAGGCGGGCGACGGGGCTCCAGTGGGCACGAGCAGCGCCTCACCGACCGGCAGCTCCCCGCCGTGGTAGGCGAGCACCGCGCTGCGCACCGACTCCTCCACGTTCGGGAAGGCGCGCGAGTACAGGGCGTCGACCCCGCCGCGCATCCACCCGTACGAGTTGGCCGGGCTCACCACCGCGTCCACCCGCAGGTCGAGCACCGATCCTTGGTGGACGTCGAGGTTGTCGCGGTCGGTGGCGACATCGCGCCATGCTGCCGTCAGCGGCTCGTCCAAGGCGCAGAGGACGAGCCGGAGCTCCGGTTCCGCTCGGTCTGCTGAGCGCTCCGAATCCGCGGTCACCCGCACAGCATCGCAGGAACGGACGACTGAATGTAATTGGGTAGGTCACACCTTCGGGGAATGATGATCACCGATCTGGGGTCGGGGGAGGGGTTCAGCGCGGGCCGTAGGCTGGTGCTCGTGCCGCACATCGCCTACCTGGGGCCGCCGGGAACCTTCACCGAACAGGCGACCCGGATCCTCACCGAAGGCTTCGACGCCGACCTGCTGCCCTACGAGACCGTGCCGCAGGCGCTGGCCGCGCTGCGCGCCGGTGAGGTGCTCGCCGCGGGCGTGCCCGTGGAGAGCTCAGTGGAGGGCTCGGTGCCCGCCACGCTCGACGCGCTGATCAGCGGTGACCCGCTGATCGCGGTGGCCGAGGCGACCGTGCCGGTGCAGTTCGACGTGCTGGTGCGCGCCGGCGTCACCGCAGACCAGGTGCGCACCGTGGCCAGCCACCCGCACGCCATCGCGCAGGTCCGCGGCTGGCTCGCGGCGAACCTGCCGGACGCGGACGTGCGGATGGCCTCGTCCACGGCGGCCGCGGCGAAGGAGGTCGCCGACGGCGAGTTGGACGCGGCCATCGCCGCACCGCTGGCGATCGAGCTGTTCGACGGCCTCAGCGCCCTCGCCCGCGGCATCGCCGACACGCCCGACGCCATCACGCGGTTCCTGCTGCTGCGCAGGCCGGGCGCGCTGCCCGAACCGACCGGCGCCGACCGCACCTCCATCGCCGCCGTCATCACCGACGAGGTCGGCACCCTGACCGAGCTGATGCTGGAGCTGTCGCTGCGCGGCATCAACCTCAGCCGCATCGAGTCCCGGCCCACCAAGGACCGCCTCGGCGAGTACCGGTTCTTCCTCGACTTCGACGGGCACGTGGCCGACGCGCGGATCGGGGACGCGCTCAGCGGCCTGCGCAGGCGGTGCAGCGAGGTCCGCTTCCTCGGTTCCTACCCGAAGGCCGACCACTCGCCTGCGAACGTCCGGCCGTCCGCTTCCGAACAGGCTTTCCAAGCATCCGCCCGCTGGCTGGCGCGGCTGCGCGAAGGAGGTGTCGCATGAGCCCGGTGTTGCGCGCGCACGCCGACGGACTGCGCCTGGTGCTGGTGCGCCACGGCCAGACGCCGTCCAACGTGCGGGGAGTGCTCGACACGCTCCCGCCCGGCCCCGGGCTCACCGACCTGGGCAAGCGGCAGGCCGACGACCTCGCGGACCGGCTGGCCACCGAGAAGGTGCTGTCGGTGCACGCCAGCCGCGCGCTGCGGGCGCAGGAGACCGCGCTGCCGACGGCCACCCGCCACGGCCTCGACGTGCGGGTCGTCGACGGCACCCACGAGGTCTTCGTGGGCGAGCTGGAAGGGCTCGGCGACGAGCGGTCCCGGGCGCTGTTCGACGAGATCTACGAGGGCTGGCACCACGGCGAACCGGACCGGCCGATGCCCGGCGGGGAGACCGGAACCGAAGCGCTGACCAGGTTCTTCGGCTCCGCGCAGCCCGTGCTGGACGACGTCACGACCGGCTCGGTGGTGCTGGTGAGCCACGGCGCGATGGTGCGGCTGGTCGCGAACCGGCTGGCCGGGGAGATCTCCGCGCGGCGCTCCAGCGAGGCGTACCTGCCCAACACCGGGGTCATCGTGCTCGAAGCGGACTCGGGCACGGAGACCGGTTGGCGCTGCGTCCAGTGGGACGACCTGCCCGACTGACCTCGCGGGCCGGTCAGCCCCAGCCGAGGGCGTGCAGGGTGTCCTCGTTGATGCCGAAGTGGTGGGCGATCTCGTGGACCACGGTGATCGCCACCTCGTCGACCACCTCGTCCTCGCTGTCGCACATCTCCAGCAGCGGCTCGCGGTAGATCGAGATCCGGTCCGGCAGCACGCCCGCGTAGTTGCTCTGCTCGCGTTCGGTCAGCGCGATGCCGAAGTACAGGCCGAGCAGTGACGGATCTTCCTCGTTGTGGTCCTCGACGAGCACCACGACGTTGTTCATCGCCGTCGCGAACTGCTCGGGAACCAGGTCCAGGGCGTCGGCGACGAGCTCCTCGAAGCGCACCCGCGTCATCTCCACCGGCATCGCCGATCAGCGCTCCCCGGCGGCGGGAACGCCGGGCTCGATCGGCGCGGTGTCCTGCGGGGCGGGTTCCTGGCCGACCTGCACGTCGCCCTTGACGCTGCCGGTGATCGGCGCGAGCCCGCTGCCGTCGGGCAGCTGCGCGCTGGCCTTGCAGTTGACCTCCCGCGAGCCCGCGTCCCAGCTCTCCTGCGGCAGCGTGTCCCAGTAGGCCACGAGCTTCTTGTCCGCCACCGCCGTCGGGCTGCCCGCGTACTCGGCGGTGAGCTCACCGCACCGGGTCGCGAGGAAACCGTCCTGGTCGTCCTCCGACGGGTATTCGGCGGGGAACTCGGTGCCGAGGTCGACCACGCCGGTGATCTCCACCGAGTGCGGCTGCGCGCAGTCCACCGAGTCCCACACGTCGGTGCCGTTGATGCCGAGGCAGCGCCCGACCTCGTAGGTGTTCGACTGGTCCTGGCTCGCCACGTTGCCCTTGCTGGCGTAGAGCTTCCCGGACGGACCGGGCTGCTGGAGACCGCAGTGCAGCTTCCGGTCCCCGGCGCCCCAGCCCTGCTGGCTCGGGGTGAAGGCGCCGACGGAGAACCGCCCGTTCGGGTCGAACCGCCCGCGGAGGTACTGCTCGGAGACCGCGGTGCAGCGTTCCTGCTTGAGCTGTTGCCACTGCTCGGCGCTCGGGTACGGGGCGGTCTTCGCGAAATCGGCGTTCAGGTCGGCCTTGCCGGTGACCTCGAAGAGGTGGCGTTCGCCGCATTTGACCTGGCGGATGTCCCTCGCGTCCGGTTCGGTCCAGTGCAGGCAGGTGCCCGCCTTCGCCTCGAACACGGGCGGCGTGGCGGGCGAGGCGCCCTCGCGGCCGGGGCCGCCGATGCCGGAGCCGCCACCGCCGGTCGGGGTGTTCAGCAAGGCGCTGATCAGCAGAACGAGTGCGCCACCGATGGCGGCGGCGATCATCACCAGCCGGGTGTTGGGCTTCCGGCGGTGCTTCTGGGTGTCGCTGCGCTCGGCCATCGATCACATCATGCCTGTCGGTCCGGCCGTGTGCTCAAGCGCTCACGCATCGCTTTGAAACCGATTCGTGTCCGGCTGCGTCACAGCAAGGCGTACCCCGTGCGGGGGCACGGTGGGTAGTGTTGCTGCTGGGAGTGGGCTATGACGGAAGATGGCAGACCATTGGCAGACCAGGACGGGCCGCAGCGCAGCGACCAGCCCTCGACGGGCGGGTCCGCTGACGACGTGACGCAGGCGAACGCAGGTGGCGAGCAGCAGGACGCGGGCCAGGCTCGTGGCCGGATGCGCTACCAGGACGAATCGACGACGCCGCGAGAACCGACGCTCGCCGAGAAGCGGGCGCGCATCGCCGCGGAGAAGCGCCAGGAGGAGCAGGCCCAGGCCGCCCTCGCCGAGCAGGAGAGCAAGACGCAGAAGCGTCGTCGCGTGATGGTCGGTGGCGGTGTCACGGTCGGCGTGGTCGCGCTGGTCGCGGCGTTCTACTCGGGCTCGGCCTACAGCGCGGAGCAGAACGCGGTGCAGGAGTACTGCGCAGCCGAGAAGCAGGGCGAGGTGGCCCAGAACCCCGACCTCTGCGACGAGAACTACGTCCGGGAACAAGGCGGGTACAGCTCCGGCGGCATGTTCTTCATGCCGATCTTCCTGCCCGGTGGCGGAATCGGCGGGTACAACTCCTACCGGTACGGCTACACCCCGCCCGGCGCTCCGGCGCCCACCCCGGGGCAGACGGTGTCCGGTGGAAGCTTCAACAAGCCCGCCGACGCGAACATCAAGAACACCAAGGGCCAGACGGTCCAGCGCGGCGGTTTCGGAATCAGCAACAAGAGCGGCAGCAGCGGGAGCTGAACGAGTGCGTCGGAGGACAACCGAGCGTCGGCCGGACTGGCAGCGCAAGGTCGAAGAACTGGGACTGGTGTTCGGCACCCCGGCACGCGCGGCGGACGGTTCGCAGCGCCCCTACTGGGACGAGGGCGTGCACTACGAGTTCAGCTTGGACGAGGTGCTCTCGCTGGAGGCCGACGTCGAACTGCTCCAGTCGATGTGCCTGGACGCGGTGGACCAGGTCGTCACGACCGAGCGGTACAAGGACTTCGGCATCCCGGAATGGGTGTGGCCGAAGATCGCCGAGTCGTGGAAGCGGCACGATCCGCACCTCTACGGCCGGTTCGACCTGCGCTACGACGGTTCGGGGCCCGCGAAGCTGCTGGAGTACAACGCGGACACGCCGACCTCGCTGCTGGAGGCGGCGGTCGTGCAGTGGAACTGGCTGACCGAGTGCCACGAGGGCGACGACCAGTGGAACTCGATCCACGAGAAGCTCGTGGAGCGCTGGGGCGAGATCAGCGACCAGCTCGCCACCCGCGAAGTGCACTTCACCTGGTCGAGCTCCGACACCAGCGGCGAGGACAACATCACCTCCGCTTACCTGCAGGAGACCGCGGCCGAGGCCGGCATGGACACCGTCGGCATGTCGATCGAGGAGATCGGCTGGGATCCGCTGCTGGAACGCTTCGTGGATCTCGAAGAGGCGCCGATGAACTCGGTCGTCAAGATCTACCCGTGGGAGTGGATGGTCGACGACGACTTCGGCCGCCACGCGGTGAACACGCTGCCCGCGACGCAGTGGATCGAGCCGCTGTGGAAGATGCTGCTGTCGAACAAGGCGCTGCTGGCGGTGCTGTGGGAGATGTACCCCGGGCACCCGAACCTGCTGCCGACGTTCCTGGACCAGCCCGGCCTGCTCACCGAGTACGTGCGCAAGCCGCGGCTGGGCCGCGAGGGCAACAACATCACCGTCGTCGCCCCCGGCTGGGAGACCGAGACCGGCGGCTTCTACGGCGAGGAGGGCTACGTCTACCAGGCGTTCGACCCGCTGCCGGAGTTCGACGGCATGCGGCCCGCACTGGGCGCGTGGGTCGTCGGCGACTCCTCGGCGGGCCTCGGCATCCGGGAGACCGCGGGCCTGATCACCGACGACGGCGCCGCCTTCGTCCCGCACCGCATCCCCGGCTCCTGACCCGGTCCGGTTCGACCCGCGGTGCGACCCCAGCGGGGTTCGGGAAGAACCGGGCCAGCTAGGCTCACCAGCTGTGATCGACCTGAAGACGCTTCGCGAAGATCCGGAGGCCGTGCGCGCCTCGCAGCGCGCCCGAGGTGAGGACGTGTCCCTCGTGGACGCGCTGCTCTCCGCCGACGAGCGTCGCAGGTCAGCGGTGTCCCGCGCCGACACGCTGCGCGCCGAGCAGAAGCAGCTCGGCAAGCAGGTCGGCAAGGCCAAGGGCGACGAGCGCGACGAGCTGCTGGCCCGCGCGAAGGACCTCTCCGCCCAGGTCAAGCAGGCCGAGGCCGAGCAGACCGAGGCCGACGCGGAGCTGCTGAGCACGCAGAAGAAGGTCTCGAACATCATCGAGCCGCAGACCCCGCCCGGCGGCGAGGACGACTACGTCGTGCTCAAGCACGTGGGCACGCCGCGCGAGTTCGACTTCGAGGTCCGCGACCACCTCGACCTGGGCCTGGGGCTGCGCGCGTTCGACATGGAGCGCGGCGCGAAGGTCGCGGGCGCCCGGTTCTACTTCCTCACCGGCATCGGCGCGCAGCTGGAGCTGGCGCTGCTGAACATGGCCGCCGCGCAGGCCACCGCGGCCGGGTTCACCCTGGTCGTGCCGCCGGTGCTGGTCCGCCCGGAGATCATGGAGGGCACCGGTTTCCTCGGCTCGCACTCCACCGAGGTCTACCGGCTCGAAGAGGACGACGCGTACCTCGTCGGCACCTCCGAGGTGCCGCTGGCCGGGTACCACTCGGGCGAGATCCTCGACCTGGCCGAGCAGCCGCTGCGCTACGCGGGCTGGTCGACCTGCTTCCGGCGCGAGGCCGGTTCCTACGGCAAGGACACCCGCGGCATCATCCGCGTGCACCAGTTCAACAAGCTGGAGATGTTCGTCTACTGCCGCGAGGAGGACTCGCGCGCCGAGCACGAACGCTTGCTGGCCTGGGAAGAGGAGATGCTCGCCAAGATCGAGGTGCCGTACCGGGTGATCGACACCGCGGCGGGCGACCTCGGGGCGAGCGCGGCGCGGAAGTTCGACTGCGAGGCGTGGGTGCCGTCGCAGCAGGCCTACCGCGAGCTGACCTCCACGTCGAACTGCACGACGTTCCAGGCCCGCCGCCTCAACACCCGCTACCGCGAGGCCGACGGTCCCAACGCCATCGCCTCCACGTTGAACGGGACGCTGGCCACCACCCGGTGGATCGTGGCGATCCTGGAGAACCACCAGCAGCCCGACGGTTCGGTGCGGGTGCCGGAGGCGCTGCGCCCGTTCCTCGGCGGCCGGGAAGTCCTCGAACCCGTCGCGTGATCCGGGGGCGCCGGGTCCGTCCCGGCGCCCGCCGACCACCTGGTCAGGCCGGGGCGGTGATCTCCTGGAGGAGCCCCTTCTCCAGGGTGATCCGGACCAGCGCGGCGGAGAGCCGGGCGTAGTCGTCCGGCTCGACCAGCCGCGCCAGCCGGTCCACGTCCGTCGGCAGCCCGGCCTGCTCCGCCCCGGACAGCGCCTTCTTGTCGAAGTAGGGCCGCAGCTCCGGCCACACGGCCTGCGCCTCCCGGCAGAAGATGTGCGCGCCGACCGGCCCCAGGCTCGGCACCTCGCACAGCAGCTCCCGCATCCTCGGCACGTCGCCGTCCGCTTCGGCACGGAGCCTGCGCAGGTCACCGCGGTACTCGTCGAGGACGAGCTCGGCGCCGCGGCCGAGCGCGGTCGCGGTGCTCTCGTCGTAGCGCACGTAATGCCCGCGGCCCAAGGCGTCGACGCGCTGCTGCCAGGTCGCGTCGCGCATCCGCTGGGCCGTCGGGAACTCGCCCAGTTCGCGCGCCGCGGCGACCGCGATCTCGGCCTTGATCCGGGTGGACAGCAGCACCGACAGCACCAGCAGGCGGTACAGCGGCGACGGCTTGTCGGTCAGCGGCGCACCCGCCTGCTCCGCGTAGGTCGTGCCCGCTTCGCGCAGCAGCGCGCGGGCGGTGGATCGCTCGGACATCTCGCACCTCCTTCCGCTCCGGCCTACCCGCCGGTCCCGGCACGCACACCGGAGCGCGACCCGCCGCGGTCCGGTGCGGGGCGACGCGTGGTACCTGCGCTTATGGTGGAGGATGTGGCGGATCGATCAGCTGAGGCGCACGGCTCGCGCGACGACGGCCGGGTCGGCCGGGTGCTCGCCGGGATCGGCGAGCGGGTCGGCCGGCTGCGCGCCGAACGGGAGATGTCGCGGACCGCGCTGGCCGAGGGCGCGCACGTCGGCGAGCAGCGCTTGGCGGACGTCGAGGAGGAACGCGGCACCCCGACGCTGGCGGAGCTGACGGCGGTCGCCGCCGTGCTGGACGTGCCGTTGGCGGAGCTGTTCACCGACGCCGTTCCCGGCCCGGCCGCCGTCGTGATGCGCGGTGACGAGGTGCCCACCGTCGAGTCCGGTGATCTCGCGGTGCAGGTGCTCACGCCCAGGTCGGTGCTGCCGGGCCTGTACGCGGCGCGCTACCGGCTGTCGCCCACCGGTGGCGGGGTGCGGCCGGTGCAGCACGAGGGGCACGACTGGTTGTACGTGCTCAGCGGGCGGCTGCGGGTGGAGTTCGAGCAGGACTCGGTGACGCTGGGAGCGGGCGACAGCGCCAGCTTCGGATCCGCGGTCTGGCACCGCCTCGTGGTGCCCGGCGACGAGCCCGCCGAATTCCTCGCAGTCGGAGCAACCTTGCTGACCACTCCTGCGAGCACTGAGTGAGCGCTTGGCCTGCGTAGGGGTTGGGTGGCGGAACCTCAGTGGCTTCCTCGCTGCGGGATCTTTTTTCCAAGTGGCTCCGCCACGAGGAAAAAAGCTGTCTTCGCGAGGAAGCAACTGAGAACCCGCGGGTGGCCCGGCTGCGTGCTGGGTCGCTGCTCAGCGGCTTCGCCGCTGACAGGACAACGATCAACAACACCGCTCACGTGGAAAACCGAGATCAAAGGCGGGCGGTGAGGTTCCGCCGACCCATTGCGCGAGCCGAGATCAAGGACGAACTCGGGACGATCACAGTTCGGGGAGCACCTCGGAGGCGATCTCCTCGACGGTGGATTCGGTGCCTTCGTAGGGGGATTCGGTGCGGGGCCAGTGCGTGATGACGTCGGTGAAGCCGAGTTCGGCGGCGCGGCCGACCACTTCCTTGAAGTACTCGGCGCTGCTCAGCGAGTACTTCGGCGCGGCATCGGCCTGCAGGTAGCGCGCCACGCGGTGCGGGGCGCGGCCGTCGGCGGCCAACGTGTCGTCGAACCTCTTGGTCAGCTCCGCCACACCGCGCCACCAGGCTTCGAGGTCGTCGCCGCCCTCGTTGGTCCCGGTGGTCACCCAGCCCTGCCCGTAGCGGGCGGCGAGCCGCATGGCGCGCGGGCCGTTGGCGGCGATGACGAACGGCAACCGGGGCAGCTGCACGCAGCCGGGTGCGCGGCGGGCCTCGACCGCGGTGTAGTGCTCGCCGTACCAGCTGGTGTTGTCCTGGGTGAGGATCTTGTCGAGCAGCTCGACGAACTCCTCGAACCGCTCGGTCCGACCGGCCGGCGCGGGCGCCTGCCCGCCGAGCACGGTGGTGTCGAAACCGGGGCCGCCGGCGCCGATGCCCAGCGTGAGGCGCCCGTCCGAGATGTCGTCGAGCGCGGTGACCTCGCGCGCGAAGTGCACCGGATGCCGGAAGTTGGGCGAGGCGACGAGGGTGCCGAGCCGGATCGTGGAGGTCGCGGTGGCCGCCGCCGTGAGCGTGGGCACCGCGTCGAACCACGGTTTGTCGACCAGCGACCTCCAGCCCAGGTGGTCGTAGGTCCAGGCATGGGCGAAGCCGTACTCCTCGGCCATCCGCCACAGCGGCTCCGCGGCCCACCACCGGTGTTCGGGCAGTATCACAATCCCAACGCGCACACCGCTGACCGTATCGGTACCACCCGGAAGGGTTCGACCCTGTGCGGGTTGTTCTCGCGCATCGGGACCGGCGACACGTCCGTGTTGCAGGTCACCGGGAAGATCCACACGCTCAGGTGAAGCGGAATTGATCGGCCACCGCGCTGGTCACGGCCTCGCCAGCATGTCCGGCGTGAACAAACCTGCGCTGGTCGCATCCGATGTGGACGGAACATTGCTGGACTCTTCGGTCCGCGTGAGTGAACGGACGGCGCGCACCGTGCGCGCCGTCGCGAACGACACCCCTTTCGTGCTGGTCACGGGACGACCACCACGATGGGTGCCGCAGATAGTGGAGGGGTTGGGAACGGCGGGGCTCGCCGTGTGCTCCAACGGCGCCGTCGTCTACGACGCCGCCGCGGACAAGGTGCTGCGCAGCTCCGAGATGGAGCCGGTGCGGCTGCGCGACGCGGCGCGCGAACTGCGCGACGCGCTGCCCGGCTGCACGTTCGCCGTCGAGCGCTCCACCCGGCGGGCCCGCGACGACGTGGCCGAGCAGTTCCTGGCGGAGGCGGGCTTCCACCGCGTGTGGCCGAACCGGGACATCCGGGTGGTCGACGACGGGGAGCTGTTCGACCGGCCCGCGGTGAAGCTGATGGTGCTGCACGAGGACCGGCTCGACATCGACCTGGCCTCGGCGGTCGAGGAAGTGCTCGGCGCCGGTCTGTGCCTGACCTGCTCGATGCAGGGCGGCCCGGTCGAGCTGTCCTTGCCGGGGGTGGACAAGGCCAGCGGGCTCAGGTCCGTCGCCGACGACATCGGCGTCGGCAGGCACGAGGTGATCGGGTTCGGCGACATGCCCAACGACATCCCGATGCTGGACTGGGTCGGCCACGCCGTGGCGATGCGCAACGCGCATCCGGGCGTGCTGGAGGTCGCCGACGAGATCACCACCTGCAACAGCCAGGACGGCGTGGCCCAGGTGCTGGAACGCTGGTGGTGAACGCGCGCCGGATTCGGCGTGCGCACGTGAAAACTCGATGAACGAACGGTGCGCCGTGTTCGGGCTGGGGAGGCGAACACGGCGTCCGGGCTACACCCCGGCGGGCACCTGCTCGGTGGGCGGCTCGGCGGGCCGCCGCGGCCGGTGCAGCGCGTAGGCGACGGCGCAGGCGATGAGGAACCCGATCCCGAGCAGCGGGTAGGAGTTGCCCACGACCTGCTGCGAGAACGTCCAGTCCAGTTCCCGGTCGTTGGTGTAGGGCAGGTACCAGTGCGGCGCCACCAGCACGGTGAGCGCGCAGAGCCCGGCGTAGAGCAGCACCCCGTACCAGCGGTGCCACCAGGCCATCGCGACCATCAGCGCCAGCGCGGGCCCGGCCCACACCCAGTGGTGCGACCAGGAGATCGGCGACACGATCAGCACCAGCACCGCGTTGATGATCAATGCCAGCGGCACGTTGCGGGTGTGCAGCGCGTAGCGCATCCCCAGCACGGCCAGGACCAGCAGCAGCACCGAACCCGCTACCCACAGCGAGTCCAGCGGCGCGCCGGTCAGCTCCTGCTTGGCGAGCAGGCTGCGCAGCGTCTGGTTGCCCGCGTACACCGCGCCCGTCTCCTCGCCGGTGGACCACATCTTGTCCAGCCACCAGTCCGCGGAGTCGTTCGGCGCCGCCAGCAGGCCCAGCAGCACGGTCGCGGCGAACGTGACGGCCGCGATGGACATCGCCCGGAAGTCCTTGCGCAGCAAGAACAGCAGCAGGAAGCCGAGCGGGGTGAGCTTGATGGCGGCGGCGACGCCCACCAGCAGCCCGCGCGGCCAGCGGGTGCGCGGCAGCAGGCAGTCGGCGGCGACCAGCGCCATCAGCAGCAGGTTGATCTGCCCGTAGTTCAGCGTGTCCCGGGTCGGCTCGATGATCGTCATGAACGGCAGCAGCGCCGCGGTGGCCACCGCCACCAGGCCCGCGCGGGGTGCCAGATATGTCGAGGAACGGGCCAGCGAATACGCGGTAACCAGGATCGACAGATGCGAGATCACCGCGACGGCGATCACCGCGCCGTCCTCGGATAACCACCACAGCGGGGTGAACAGGATTGCGGCGAATGGCGGGTAGATGAACGGCAGGGTTCCGCTCTCCGGGGATTCCGGAGTGAGGTCGTCGCCGTAGACCTCGTAACCGTTCAGCCACGCTCGGGCACCGAGGCGGTAAATCTCGGTGTCCATATAGCCACGAGTGTCGATCCAGTGGACGAACCAGATCGCCAGCACTTCCAGGATGATCGCCGTGACCAGCAGGTACCGGCCGTCGCGGGCCCGAGTCACGCTTCGGATCACCTTCTCGCTCGCGGGGCTGCCGTGGGGGCGCTGATACTACCCAATCCGACTCGCCGGGCCCGTCGCCGACCAGAGCGACATTGATCGACCCGATGACTCCGGAGGGTGCAGGAATGTTACTGTTCGTGGTGCGCAATCCGTCCTGATCGGACTCACCGCCACCCGGATGGCCAGCGAAAACACGGGTGGTAGTCGGATCGGGACGGGAACCTCAACGCGGTTTCCGGGCGCGGGTGGCTGGCCGCTACCCTCGACGACTGTGAGCTTCGCAGGCTATGACCTGATCGTTGTTGGTTCCGGATTCTTCGGACTGACGATCGCAGAGCGCGCCGCCACCCAGCTGGACAAGCGGGTGCTGGTGCTGGACAGACGTGACCACATCGGCGGCAACGCCTATTCGGAACCGGAACCGGAAACCGGTATCGAGGTGCACCGCTATGGCGCGCACCTGTTCCACACCTCGAACAAACGGGTGTGGGACTACGTCAACCGGTTCACGGATTTCACCGATTACCAGCATCGGGTGTTCACCCGTCATGAGGGGCAGATTTACTCGTTCCCGATGAACTTGGGTCTGCTGACCCAGTTCTTCGGTCGCGCGTTCTCCCCGGACGAGGCCAAGGCGCTGGTCGCCGAGCAGGCGGCGGAGATCGAGACCGCCGACGCGCAGAACCTCGAGGAGAAGGCGATCTCCCTGATCGGCCGCCCGCTGTACGAGGCCTTCGTGCGCGGGTACACGGCCAAGCAGTGGCAGACCGACCCGAAGGAACTGCCCGCGGCGAACATCACCCGGCTGCCGGTTCGCTACAACTTCAACAACCGCTACTTCAACGACACCTACGAGGGTCTTCCGGTCGACGGCTACACGGCCTGGCTGGAGAAGATGGCGGACCACCCGAACATCGACGTCAAGCTCAGCACGGACTACTTCGACGTCCGCGGCGAGCTGCCCGCCGACGTGCCGGTCGTCTACACCGGTCCGCTGGACCGCTACTTCGACTACTCGGAGGGCGAGCTGGGCTGGCGCACCCTCGACTTCGAGTCGGAGGTCGTGGCCACTGGTGATTACCAGGGCACGCCGGTGATGAACTACGCGGACGAAGAGGTGCCCTACACCCGGATCCACGAGTTCCGGCACTTCCACCCCGAGCGGGAGCACAAGCACCCGAAGGACAAGACGGTCATCGTCCGGGAGTACTCGCGGGCGGCCGAGAGCGGCGACGAGCCGTACTACCCGATCAACACCTCCGATGACCGGGTGAAGCTCGAGGCGTACCGGGAGCGGGCGAAGGCCGAGGCCAAGGAGCGCAACGTGCTCTTCGGCGGTCGGCTGGGCACCTACAAGTACCTCGATATGCACATGGCGATCGGCTCGGCGTTGAGCATGTTCGACAACAAGCTCACCCCCTATTTCACCGAGGGCCGTTCGCTGGACGGCTCGCTGGAGGACTGACGTGACCGACCGGACCCCCGACGAGTCCTCGGCCGCCGCGAAGCGTGCCGAGACCGGACCCGCAGCCGCGGGCGAGAGCAAAGTCAGCGACGTGACCTCGGTCCGCTCCGGCGGTCGCCGCAAGGTCGCCCCCGAGCAGGTGCTGCAACGCGTGGTGTTCCCGCGCGGTGAGGACCCGCTGGACGTGCGCGCGCTCTACATCGACGAGCCGCAGACCGGCACCACGACCGTCGTGAACCGGCGCTCGATCAAGGTGCCCGCGCACTCCAAGATCTCGCTGGCGTCCTACTTCAACGCCTTCCCCGCCAGCTACTGGAAGCGGTGGACGAAGGTCGGCGAGGTGGTGCTGCGGCTGAAGGTCAAGGGGGCCGGTCGGCTCGACGTCTACCGCTCGAAGGCCAACGGCGACAGCGTGCACCTGGAAGGTGCGCCGGTCGCCAGCCCGAAGTCGTGGACGTGGCTGGAGTTCCGGGTCTCGCTGCAGCCCTTCGAGGACGGCGGCTGGATCTGGTTCGACCTGTTCACCAACGACAGCGCGCTGGAAGTCGACGAGGCGGCCTGGACCACCGACGTCGAGCTGCCGCGCCAGCGGGTCGTGGTGGGCACCACCACGATCCGCCCGGCCGACTGCGTCACCGCGCTGCGGACGCTGGGGGAGGACCCCCAGGTCATGGACGTGGTGGAGAAGGTCGTCGTGGCCGACCAGGGCGGCCAGAAGATCCGCGACACCGAGGGCTTCGACGTGGCCGCCGAGCGGCTCGGCGACAAGCTCCAGGTGATCGAGCAGGCCAACATCGGCGGCTCCGGCGGGTTCACCCGCGTCATGTACGAGGGCGTGTACAACTCGGACGCCGAGCAGGTCCTGCTCATGGACGACGACATCGCGCTGGAACCGGACAGCGTGCTGCGCGCCAACGCGTTCGCCCGCGCCGCCACCAACCCGGTGATCGTCGGCGGTCACATGCTGAACCTGCAGGCCCGCTCGCGGCTGCACAGCATGGGTGAGGTCGTCGACGTCGGCATCGGCATCTGGCGCCCGGCGCCGGGTGCGGTCACCGACTACGACTTCGCGAAGACCCCGCTGCGCAAGAGCAAGAAGCTGCACAAGCGGATCGACGCGAACTACAACGGCTGGTGGATGTGCCTGTTCCCGCGTGAGGTCATCGAGAACTCCGGGCTGCCGCTGCCGCTGTTCATCAAGTTCGACGACTCGGAGTACTCGCTGCGCGCCGGCGCGAACGGGTACCCGACGGTGACGCTGCCGGGTGCGGCGATCTGGCACATGCCGTGGACGGACAAGAACGACGCCACGGACTGGACGGCCTACTTCCACACCCGCAACCGGCTGGTCATGGCCGCGCTGCACAGCCCGGAAGAGGTCCGCCAGGTCCTGGTCAAGCAGGGCCTGAAGCTGACGCTGCGGCACCTGCTGTCCATGGAGTACTCCACGGTGGCGGTGCAGCAGAAGGCCATCGAGGACTTCATGGCCGGGCCGGGCGAGCTGTTCGACTCGCTGCACACGGCCCGCCCCGACGTGGTGGAGCTGCGCAAGCACTACGACGACGCGAAGACGCTGCCCTCGGCCCGCGAGTTCCCGCCGCCCTCGGCGGACCCGATCATGGCGGAGGGCCTGCTGAAGCCGCCGGTGAACCCGGCGATCATCGCGGCCCGCGCGTCGAAGGCGCTGCTGCACAACCTCAAGGAGCCGGACCAGGCGGCGGGCGAGCGCCCGCAGCTGAACATCCCGGCCGACAGCGCCCGCTGGTTCCTGCTCGGCGCGCTGGACAGCGCGACGGTGTCCAACGCCGACGGCAGCGGCGTGTCGTTCCGCCGCCGCGACCCCGAGGAGTTCCGCAGGCTCGGGCTCCGCGCGCTGGCGAACTACCGCAAGCTGGCCCGCGAATGGCCGCGGCTGCGCGAGGTCTACCGCGCGGCGCTGCCGGAGCTGACCAGCCCGGAGTCCTGGAAACAGGCCTTCGACAAGAAGTGAGTACCCCCTGATCTGTGTGCCCCGACCCCGGAGACGAAGTGGCTGCTGAACCGACTACGACGACTCCCGGCGCTGCGAGCGCCGAGGAGCGGGAGTTCATCCCCGGCACCTGGGAACCGGTGCCGGAAGTCACCACCGAGACGCTCGCCCTGCGCAAGGTGCAGGGCGCGCTGGCGAAGCCGCCGGTGGTCAAGGCGGCCCGCGCGATGTCGCTGTTCGGCGAGCACGCGGCCGGGTGGCTGGCGATCGGTGCCGTGGGCGCGCTGGTGGACCGCAAGCGGCGCGGCGAGTGGGTCGCGGCGACGGCGGGCGTAGCCTTCGCGCACGGGGCGTCGATCGGCGTGAAGCGGGTCGTGCGGCGCAGCCGCCCCGGTGACCCGCAGGTCCAGGTGCTGGTCGGGACGCCGAGCAAGCTGAGCTTCCCGTCCTCGCACGCCACGTCGACGACGACGGCGGCCGTCCTCTACGGAGGACTGCTGGGCAAGCGGCTGACTCCGGCGCTGGTGCCGCCGATGATGGTCAGCCGGATGGTTCTGGGGGTGCATTACCCGAGCGACGTTCTCGCCGGTTCAGCGCTCGGCGGTGCCGTGGCGCTGGGCGTCCGGCGGTTCATGAGACGGCGGAGGAACCGTGGCTGACAAGAACGAGACGGGCGCGACCGTCAGCGAGCCCGAGAACGGGCTCGACGAGGCCGCGACCAACGGCGCGTCCGGCAACGGCAAGGCCGTGACCGAGACCGACGCGGACCAGGTGCGCAACGAGGTCGACTCCGACTCGGAGGGCTCGATCGGCTCTGAGGGCGGCGGCAGCGCCGGCGCGCTGGAGGAACCCGAGCAGAAGAAGGCGGACACCGGGGACGAGAAGGACAAGTCCTCCGACGCCTACCACGCGAAGGTGACCGCGAAGGCGGGCACGCCCGCGGGCCTGGTCAGCGGACTGATCAAGGAGCTTCGCCCGAAGCAGTGGGTGAAGAACGTCCTGGTGCTGGCCGCACCGTTCACGGCGGGCGCGCTGCTGCAGCCGTCCGTGGTGCTGGACGCGGCGCTGGCGTTCGTGGTGTTCTCGATGGCCGCTTCGGGCATCTACTTCATCAACGACGCCATCGACGTCGAGTCGGACCGCCAGCACCCGACCAAGCGCAACCGGCCGATCGCGGCGGGCCTCATCCCGCTGCCGATCGCCTGGGGCGTGTCGGTGCTGCTGCTCGGCGGCTCGCTGGCCATCTCGGCCGGGGTGAGCTACGGGCTGCTGACGGTGATGGCCGTCTACATCGCGGTGCAGCTGGGCTACTGCTTCGGCCTGAAGCACCAGCCGGTGATCGACCTGTGCATCGTGGCCTCCGGGTTCCTGCTGCGCGCGGTCGCCGGTGGTGCCGCGGCCGGGCTGGAGATCACCCAGTGGTTCTACATCGTGGTGGCCTTCGGTTCGCTGTTCATGGTGGCGGGCAAGCGCTACGCCGAGGTGAAGCTGGCGGCCGAGACCGGCGCGAAGATCCGCAAGTCGCTGAAGGCGTACTCGCCTTCCTACCTGCGGTTCGTGTGGGCCATCGCCGCCGCGATCACGATCATGACGTACTGCCTGTGGGCTTACGACATCCGCGAGATCGAGCAGTCCCGCTGGGGCATCATCTCCATCATCCCGATGGTGATCGCGATCCTGCGGTACGCGGTGGACGTCGACAAGGGCGTTGCCGGTGAGCCCGAGGAGGTGGCGCTGAAGGACAAGGTGCTGCTCGTCCTCGGCGCCTGCCTGGCGGGGTGTTTGTTCCTGGCTTACTACCTGTAATTCCTCGCTCCACTGGAACGCCCCCGGCCCTTCGGCCGGGGGCGTTCTGCGTTTCTTGCTTTGGTGGTCGGGTGGCGGAACCTCAGTGCCTTACTCGCTGCGGGATCTTTTTCCCAAGTGGCTCCGCCACGAGGGAAAAAGCTGTCCTCGCGAGGAAGGCACTGAGAACCCGCGGGTGGTCGGCTTTTGGACGTGGGCTATGTGCTTCGCACATACAGGCACGGCCTTCGGCCGCCAGGCAGGCTTGCTTCGCCGCCCAAAGCACGGCTACGCCGCAAGGCACGGCCTTCGGCCGCAAAGCAGGCTTGCTTCGCCGCCCAAGGCACGGCTTCGCCGCGAGGCGTGGGTTGGTCGCTGCTGCGGTCGGGGTGGCTCAGGCTGACGGGCTCTGGTCGAGGCCGAGGGTGTGGATGACGTCGTGGGCCATCTGGATCGCGTAGCTCTGGCCGCGGTCCTGCGGGTAGATCTGCGACATCGTGGCGAGCGTGACGCCGGGCATCGACGTGGTGTGCTCCGGGATCAGCGCGCGGTACTCGGGGGTGACGACGGGCTGGGCGAAACCGGCCTTCGAGAAGTGCCAGTCCTGGATCCACGACTCGTCGAAGTCCGGATTCAGCTTGCGCAGCCACGGGATGTAGCGCGACAGCAGCTCCGAAGGCTCGGTGGTGAACCGCCAGTCGTCGCGCGGCACGTAGTTGCCGACGTAGACGACGTGGCGCCCACCGTACTCGGCGCGGTCGACCATGTTGGTGTGCTCGACGACCGCGAGGAACGGGAACTCGGTGTCGTTGATGTTGAGCCAGTAGTACGGGATGACGCTGCGGTCGCACTCCAGCACGAAGCACGTCGCCCCGAGGTACTGGTTGCGCCACAGCACGTCGTCGGACTCGATGTCGGCGGCCTTCGCGAACACCGGCTGCGGCACGGTGACGATGAGCCGGTCGAACTCGTAGGCGGTGCCGTCGGCGGTCTTGACCTCCACCGACGCGGGCTGGCGGATGGAGGTGACGGGCTTGCCGAACTCGACGCTGCCGCCGCGTTCGGTCACCGCGTCCAGCAGCGCCCGGTACACCTGCTCGAAGCCGCCGTGCACGTAGCCGAGCCCGAAGGTGCGGTAGTGGATCCGCGCCCACAGCCACGCCATCGACACCTCTTCGGCGCGGTCGCCGAACTTCCCGGTCAGCAGCGGTTCCCAGATGGTCCCGGTGACGCGCGGCCCGGCCCAGCGGCGCATCCAGTCCAGCGCGCGCACCGAGCCGAACCGGGAGCCGTCGCGGACCGCCTTGAGCGCGGCGGAACTCGCGCCGAACCGCAGCCGGTCGAGTATCGAGAACTTCGGGAACTTCAGCATCTCCACCGGGGTGCCGAACGGGTGCAGCTCCCCGTCCAGGTACACGCCGGTGGTGGGGGAGTGGAACCGCAGCTTGTCGGCCAGCCCGAGCTCGGTGATCAGGTCGATGATCGCCCGGTCCGTCTTGAAGCTGTGGTGGTAGAAGCGCTCCAGCGGGGTGCCGCCGACCTCGATGGACGCGGCGAGCCCGCCGAGTTCGGCCGACGCCTCCAGCACGGTGACGTCGTGGCCGGCCTTGACCGCGTCGAACGCGGCCGTCAGGCCGGTGGCTCCGGCGCCCACGACACCCAGCTTCATCCGAAACTCCATCTCTTGTTGATCAGGTATTGCAGGACCACGACCAGCGGGATCGCGGCGGCCTTCACCAGGTTCGGGTTCAGCCCGAGCACCGCGGAGCCCAGGTGCAGCAGCAGGAACGTCAGCGCCATCCCGGCGAGCCCGACGCTGTAGAACCGGGCGAAGCGCAGCGGCAACCGGTCCGTGGTGCGGAAGTTCAACCAGGCGTTGAGCGCGAAGTTGTTCGCGATGCCGATGCTGGTGCTGATCGCGTTCGCGAGCTGCTCGTGCAGGCCGACGGTGTTGAACAGCAGCAGGAACACCAGGTAGTCGAGGGTGACGCCGCTGACGCCGATGATCCCGTAGAGCACCAGGGCGCGGCTGGGCCGCGGCAGCCTCGGCGGGCGCGGCTCAACTCTGGTCATGCCGGATCACCTTGCGCACGATGTAGAGCGGGCGCTGGCGCACCTCGTCGTAGATGCGCCCGACGTAGCTGCCGATCACGCCGAGCGAGAGCATCTGCACGCCGCCGAGGAACAGCATCACCACCATGATCATGGTCCAGCCGGACACGGTGACCTGCGGCAGGAACACCCGCATCGCCACGGCGTAGAGGATGCCCAGCGCGGCCAGCGCGAGGCTGAGGAACCCGATGCGGGTGATCAGCTTCAGCGGGGCGGTGGAGAACCCGGTGACCCCGTCGGCGGCTAACCGCACCATCTTGCGCAGCGGGTACTTCGTCTCGCCCGCGGCTCGCTCGTCCCGGTCGAACAACACCTCGGTCTGCTGGAACCCCATCGAGGCGACCATGCCGCGGATGAACCTGCTGCGTTCGCGGAATCCGCGCAGCTCCTCCGCGGCCCGGCGGTCCAGCAGCCGGAAATCCCCGGTGTCGACGGGAATGTCCACTTCGGCCAGGTTGTGCAGCAGGCGGTAGTAGGAGTGCGCGGTGAGCCGCTTGAAGCGGGTGTCGCGGCGGGTGCGGCGCCGCGCCGACACGATCTCCGCGCCCCGCGTCCACGCGTCGATCATCTCGATGCTGACGCGCGGCGGGTCCTGCAGGTCGGTGTCCATCACGATCACCGCGTCGCCCTCGGCGTGGTCGAGTCCCGCGGTGATGGCGATCTGATGGCCGAAGTTGCGGGCGAAGTCCAGCACCCGCACCCGCGGGTCGGCCTCGGCCAGTTTCCGCAGCACGGCCAGGGAATCGTCGGCGGACCCGTCGTTGACGTAGATGAACTCGTAGTCGAAGTCCGGCCGGGTGTCGATGGCGGCGATCAGCTCGCGGTGGAAGCGGCGGATGCCGTCCTGCTCGTTGTAGACCGGGAGCACGTAGGAGATGAGCGAACCCGTTGCCGCCTCCTCGGTCCGCTGGTGCGACGGCACCGGCACCGCTGGGCTGATCGTTTCGGCCACCTGACTCCCCCTCATCACCGCTCGCCCTGCGTGGACGCCGAGCGCGGCTGATCGGTTGCCCGGCCGCCGGGGACCCGTCGCGGGCCTTCCGGGCGCGGAACGCCGCAGGTGCCCGGCGTGGCCAGTTTTGCGCATCCGCGGGGACTTTCGCACCGAGATCGTGTGATCGTTATGCGTCGGCCCGGCGAACGCGGTGATCACGGGCTTGCGGCGGCTCGGCGCGTCACCGGATCGGCGGGTGCGGCGGGCGCGGTCACGGATGCAGGTTCCCCTCCTCGAACGGGTACTCGCCGTCGCCGTCCGCGCCGCCTTGGCGCACTCGGCGGGTCGTCCGGTCGTAGACGTCGCGGTCCAGGTCGTAGCTCACCGACAGCACGTGGCCCCAGGTGAAGCCGGGATCGCCGCGCAGCCTGCTCGGCGTCTCCCACCTGCGGGATTGGGTGGGAACTCCGGTGAACACGCCGCCGTAGGACGGGTCGAACGCCATCGAGCCCTCCCCGCCGGGCGGGGTGATGAGCAGGCCGGGGCTGTCGGCGGTGCCGTGCGAGACGCGCGGGTAGTCCACGTAGCAGGGGAACAGGAAGCTGATCGGCCAGTCGACCAGCGCCGGAACACCGCCGTCGAGCACGTCGCGCAGCGGCACCACGTCGCGCACGGCGGGCCCGCCGAACGCCAGCCAGCCCTGCTCGTCGGTGGTGGCGTCGGTGGCGCGCAGCCGCACCCGGTCCGCGCCCGCGGGCAGGTCGGCGGCGTCGACGGTGATCAGCCGCCAGGGGCGGAAGTCGCGCCAGTCGGCGGCGCGGCCCATCCGCGGGTCGTCGAACGGGAGCTGGCGCGGCGGCGGATCGCGCAGCTCGCGGGAACCCAGCGCGCGCACCTGATCGGCGGCTTCGGGGCCCGCGGTGTTCTGGCCGAACTCCACGCGCAGGTCGTTGCCCTGCTCGGGGCGCCCGGCGACCCACACCGACAGCTCCTGGCCGGAGCGCAGCGCGGGCAGCTCGAACCAGCCGGTGGTGACCTCGCCGGTGGTGCGCGGGCCGTCGGCGAGGCTGTCCCACATCAGCGGGCTCGCGTCGGTGGGCTCGGCCTCGGCGCCGGTGGGGCGCAGCGCGAGCTCGTCCGGCGGGCGGCGCAGCAGCGGTTCCTGCGGGGGCCGGCCGGGACGGCCCTGGTTGGCGACGAAACCGGCGGGTTCGCGGCGCGTCTCGTCCGGCGCGTCCTGCTCGGTGTCGTCCAGCGGTCCCGCGGTGAGGGCGAGCGTGCCGTCCTCGGCCAGCGGCAGCGTCTCCACCTCGTTCTCGATGCCGCAGCTGCGCGCCCGCACGCTGTCCCAGCTGGAGCGCCCGACGGAGAACGCGCCCGCGTGCGCGGGAGCCTGCAGGAACGAGCCGATCAGCACCGCGACCATCACCAGCGCCGACGTCGTGAACAGCGCCGTCGCGGGCAGCGTCCACGCCCCCGCCAGCGCCCGCAGCCGCACCAGCCCGAACGCGACGACGCCGACCAGCACCGCCGCCAGCAGCCACGGCAGCGGACCGTCCAGCGGCAGGTCCAGCGGACGGGTCGCCGTGTCCGACCACGGCACGCCGAAGTCCGAGTACTGCCACCACGAGTTCGGTCCCTGGAACGCCAGCGCAGCCGCCCCGGCACCGGCCACCGCACCGGCGACGCCGAGCTGCCGGGCCTCCCGGCGGGCGTTGGGCAACGAACCGACCCGGGCCAGCAGCACCACCGTCGCCGCCAGCAGCGCGGGCGCGACCCCGGCGAGCGCGCCGAAGTGGTGCGTCCACTTCGACGGCGTCAGCCACAGCGTCGCGAACACCGCCAGCACCGCGCCGATCAGCAGCGGCAGCTCCGGCATCCGCACCGCGCGGTGCAGCCGCCGCAGCACCCCGGCCGCGGCCAGCAGCACGGCGGCGAGCACGAGCAGCACCGCGAGCCGCTTGCTCGCGGTGCCCCACGTGCTGGTCCCCAGCAGCGACGAGTAGCGCTCGATCTCCTCGTACCAGCCGAGGTTCGGCCCGAACTCGTTGTGGATCGCGGTGGCCCGCGCGAAGCCGGTCCAGGTGGAGTCCGCGAACATCGCGACCACGCCGACCGACCCGAGGCAGCACAGCAGCACGGCGCGCGTCGGCACCGCCATCCAGCGCGGCAGCTCGCCCGGCAGCAACAGGAGCCGCCAGATCCGCGGCGCGAACATCAGCACGATCAGCACCGCCGCGATCCCGGTGGGCGTGACCGCGACGGTGAGCCCCGCCAGCAGCGCGGCCCCGCCGAGGTGGCCGAACGGAGCCCGCACGCCGGGAGCGGTGGCGCGCAGCAGCAGCGCGAGAACGGCGGCGGTGCCGAGCGCGACGAACGCCTCCGGCCGGATGCCGAGGTCGAACGGCAGCCAGCAGGCGAGGAAGAACACCGCGGTCAGCAGGTGCACCCCGGCCCGCCGGACGCCCCGGCACAGCGGGGCGACGATGCCGTGGCTGAGCACCAGCCAGGTGAGCATTCCGGCGACGACGCTCGGCACCCGCAGCCACGCCGGGGCCAGGCTGTACTCCGAGACCCAGCGCATCAGGTGCTGCACCAGCGTGAACGGCGCCTCCGAGGCGTTGAACCAGCGGTAGAAGTTGCCGATGTCGCCGGTCGCGGCGTGGTTGCGGATGGTCAGCATCGCGAAGCCGTCGTCGTCGCTGATCGGCCCGATGACCAGCCACAACGCCAGCACCACGGCGACAGCGGCATCAATCAGGAGTAATAGCGAGAGGTCGAAGCGGATGCGACGGAGGGCTGCTCGCCGGATTCCCGCCCACGTCGGCGGGGTGTGCGCGATGAGCAGCAGCAACGACGCGGCGGCCAGCACGATCGCGAACCCGGTCAAGGACAGCTTCAGCGACGTCGGGGCCGTCTCGAACCAGGTGTAGGTGCGGGCCGTGACCGACAGCTCCGCGGCCTGCTCCGGTGGCAGCCCGGTGCTGAACGTGAAGATCTCCGGCGCGGGCACGCCGGGCAGCGCGATCGGCGGCAGCGTCCCGACGGTGATCGTGGAGCGCTGGGCGTCGGCGCGGACGGTGAGGTCGCAGTCGGCGGGCAGCGGCGGCAGCGCCACGGCGCGCTCGCCCATGATCAGCTTCGGGGTGCCGCCTTCGGCGCTCAGCAGCAGGCCGTCGCGGTCGCTTCCCGGCGGCACCGTCGCGAGCACCATCGTCGGATCCGGCCGGTCCAGCGCGGACCGCAGCACGGGGCACGGGACGTTCGCGGTGAACTGGGCGGGCCGGTACGGGGCGAGCAGGGCGGTGGTGGACACGGCGGGTTCGTCGGCGGCGGGCCAGCTCACCTCGCTGCGGTCGGCCCACACCGGGGCGAACGGCAGCGCGAGCGCGCAGCTCAGGCCGGCCGCGCCGAGCAGCAGCGCCACCACGTGCGCGATCCACCGGGCGCGGCGTGCCGCGGGGGCGGGCAGCGCGTCGAGCGGACGGCTCGGCGGCGCCCCCGGTCTTTCCCCGGGTGTTCCGTCCGAGCGGATCGGGCTGCTGGGCTCCACGACACCGTCCTCAAGAAGATCTTCCCCGTCGCCGCGGGATCATTCTTGCGCACGCGTCAGGCCCGGCTCCGGTTGCCGCCGGGGGAGCCGGTCTTCCCGCCGGCGGTCAGAGCGATTCGTCGAGGAAGGTGGCGGTGTCGCCGGGGCTCAGCGCCGCCGCGCGGAGCCGGGTGAACGCGGTGTCGTACCAGTCGGTCTGGGCGGGCCCGTCGAGGTAGTCGGCGTTGACCAGGTTCTCGATGTAGACCAGCGAGCCGGGGGTGGGCTGCTCGAAGCGCAGCAGGTGGAAGGTGGTGCCCATCGCGGCGTGCGCGCCGGTGCCGAACGGCAGCACCTGCACCGTGATGTTCGGCCGCTCGGTGAGGTCGCGCAGGTGGGCGAGCTGCTTGTGCATCACGGCGCAGCCGCCGACCTGGCGGCGCAGCACGGCTTCGTTGAGCACGGAGGTGAGCACCGGCGGTTCGTCCTTGCTGAGCACCGATTGGCGGTCGGCGTTGATGGTGACGAGCCGTTCGAGCTCGTCGGCGTCGCGGCGCGGGTCGGTGGCGAGCCCGACGGCCTTCGCGTACTCGGGGGTGCGGAACAGCGCGGGCACGAGTTCCGACTCGTACGTCGAGATCGTGGCGGCGATGCTTTCCATCGCGATGAATCGCTGCGCCCAATCGGGAACGCGAATGTGATTCCGTTTCCGCGCTTGGCGGGCGAGTTGCACAACGGTGTCCGCGGAGTCGCCCGCCACCCCGTAGCAGTCGATGAGCAGCCGGACATCTCCCGGTCCGATGGTGGCCTTGCCCGTCTCGATCTTGCTGATTTTCGGTTTGGTGCATTCCAGTGCGATCGCGGCCTGTTCCTGGGTCTTTCCGCAGCTCTCGCGCATGTCCCGCAGAAGCCGGCCCAGCTGCAGCCGGGCGACGGGCGGGCCGGTGATGCTCATCGGTGGCCTTTCGAGCGAATTGTGTGATCACCACCAGTTCTTCCAGTGCCGGGACCCGAAGGCAATCAAGATCATCCGAATGGGTAGTTCCTTGTGGAATGAACTCTCTTTATCGTTCAGGTACACGGTTTCGTTTCGGATGTCGATCGTGGTGCGCGAACGACGCGGCGGACCGGAATGCCCCGGATTCCTCCCGGTGGTTCCGCGCCGCGCACCGCCGTCCGCGGCGACGAACGAGGAGGTTCGCGGTGTTCATCAGGTCAGCCGGCCCGGTCGCGTACTGGCGTCCGGCGCAGGGCGAGCGGCACGCCTTGTCCCCGGAGCAGCGCCCCTACCCGGGGCAGGCGCGCGAGGCGTTGTGCGGGCTGCGGCTGACGGTCACCGAACCCACCGACTGCGACTGGTTCGCCGAGACCTGCTCGGACTGCCTGGTCCGGGCCAAGGCGCTGCGCGACGCGCGGGAGCAGGCGTGATCGCGGCGCTCGTCGTCGCGGCGCTGCTGATCGCGCCGGCGCTGCTGCTCCCGCTGCGCGGCGGGACGGGCGAGCACGCGCACGCGGGGCCGGGGACGGTCACCGTGGACCGGCTCCGCACCGCGCCGCCGCCCCCGACGGCCGCGGCGGCGATCGACGTCGTGCCGGACGAGGAGATCGCCTGGCCGGTCGACGAGCCGGAGCACGTGGGCAAGCACCGGCTGCGCACCGAGGAGTGGGCCTGCCACCGGTTGGCGACGCTGCTCGCGCTGCGCGCCCACCACGAGCGGCGTCCCGTCGTCCCGAGCGGCCCGTCGCCGCGCGCGGATATTCGCTTGCACGGCGCCGTAATCTGAACGACGTGATCAGCTGACGTAGCAGCCCGCTCGCCGACCTCGGCCCGGTGCTCCCGAAGACGGTGCTCCCGAAGACGGGGACCCCCGGTGGCCTCGGCGCGAACTCCGCGCCCGCGGTTCGGCACGAGCGCTCGCCGGTCTCCGCCCGAGACCGGCGCCTTCGGCGTCCCCACCACTCGTCGCGCGGTTGTTTCCGCGGCGGAGAACGAGGTTTCCATGTCAGCCACGATCGTCCTGATCCACGGTGCGGCCAGCACAGCCGCGATCTGGGGCCCGCTGCAGCGCGAACTGGCGTTGCGCGGTCACCGCAGCCTGGCGCCGGACCTGCCCGGCCACGGGTCGAACGCTCACCACCCGCCCGGCTTCTACCAGGCCCCGCAGGACCTCGACGAGTTCGCCACCGCCCCCTCCGCGCTGGCGGGCGTCGGCGTCGACGACTACGCCGACCACGTGGAGGCGCTGGTCCGCCGCGTCGCCGAGCACGGCCCGGTGCTGCTCGCCGGGACCAGCGCGGGCGGTGTCCCGATCACCGCGGTCGCCGAACGGGTCCCGGAGCTCGTCGACCGGCTGGTGTACCTGTCCGCGTGGTGCGCCGTCGCCTCGGACTCCATCGGCGAGTACACGGCTTGGCCGGAGCGCGAGGGCAACCTGTTCGACCGGATCCCGTGGCCGGCGGTCGGCGATCCGGCCCGGCTCGGCGTGGGCCGGATCAACCTGCGCAGCTCGGATCCGGAGCTGGTGCGCGCGGCGAAGGCCGCGATCATGGCCGACGGCACCGACGACGAGTTCCGGGCGTTGATCGACGTCATGGAGCCGGACGTGAACTTCCGCATCGGCGCGGAACCCCGGTTCGCCACCGCCGCTCGCTGGGGCCGGGTGCCGCGCACCTTCGTGCGGTTCACCGCGGACGAGTCGATCCTGCCCGCCGAGCAGGACCGCATGATCGCCGAAGCCGACGCGTGGGCGCCCGCGCAGCGGTTCGACGTGCGGTCGATCGATTCCAGCCACGCCGGGTACTTCTGCCGTCCGGCGGAATTCGCCGACCTGCTCGGAGAACTCGCCGCCGAGCTCGGCTGAAGCAGCGCGGAGCCGGGCCGCCCGCGAGGACGGCCCGGCTCGTCAGCGCCGGATCACCACGGCGAGTCGGAGACCCCGCCGGTGGCCTCGTCCAGCACGACGTAGCCGTGCTGGAAGTCGACCTGCGTGCCGCCGTCGACGGCGTGCGGGTTCTCCGTGGGGTAGCCGAGGTAGCCGGCCTGGCGGTCGAGCTGGTCCCAGCGCTCCAGGATCGGCCCGGTCAGCCAGTGCGCCCCGGACTCCCAGGACCAGTAGGCCGCGCCGGGTTCCTCGTCCTGGCCCGCGAATTCGTTGTAGCGACCGCTGCCGTCGGCGACCGCGAGCTCGTCGGTCGTCGGGTAGCCGAGCGCACCCGTCTCCCAGCCCTGCGCGGCCCAGGCGTTGCGGATCTCGCCCTGCACCGAGTGCGCCCCGGTCGACTCGGACCAGTAGACCGAGGCGCCGGCGTCGTCGCGCCCGTCGAAGTGGTTGTAGGCCCCGGCCCCGTCGGCGGTGACGGAGGTCGTCTTCGTCGGGAAGCCGAGGTAGCCGATCTCCCAGCCCTTCGACTCCCAGAACGTCCGCACCGGGCCCCACACGCCCTGCGCCCCGGTCGCCGGCGTCCAGTAGATCGAGGCGCGGCCGGTGGCGTCGCTGCCCGCGAAGTGGTTGTAGCGGCCCTCTCCGCCGGGCGTGCTCCGTTCGTCGAACTCGGCGGCGCCCAGCACGCCGTAGCCGCCGACCGCGTTGTAGCGGGCCGCGATGTCGCCGTGGATCTCGGTGACGCCGGTGGCGCCGGTGTGGAACAGCCAGCCGTACTGGAACTGCTGGTAGGTGGTGTCCCCGTCGGTCTTCTGCGAATCGACGGGGTCGCCCAGCAGTCCGCGCAGCGCCGCGTCGTTCCAGTAGCGGTCCTCGATCGGGGTGAACGCCTGCTGCTCGGCCTGCCCGGCGGGAGCCGGCGCCGCGGCGGCGGTGGCCGGACCGGCGAGCGCGATCGGCACGACGGCCGCGGCGAGCATGATTCCCCAGCGAGTGGTCTTCACGACGATCCCCTTTTCTGTTGCCCCACAAGGAATTCTGTCGATGTGGAACACGCCCGGCGGCGTCCGCCGGTTGCCGGGGACGGCGACGTTCACCGGTTCGGCCGTACCCGCCGGGGACATCGCACTCGAACGCCGCCACGGCCGATCTCGTGAAAGCCGCGCGGTGCGGCGACCCGACGTGGCAGAAAGGAAGAGGTGCGCCTGACGGACCCCACTCCGTCAGGCGCACCTCAGCTCGTCGCGGCCCGATTACCGGGCCGCACAGCGCAGAACTCGGCTCACTTCGGGAAGTCGAAGACCTTCCCGGTGGCGCGGTGCCAGTCGATGTGGCCGAGTTCGAACTCGGTGCTGCGGCCCCAGGTCACGTCGTGCTCGCCCCGCACCGGGTAGCCGAGGTAGGACCGCTCCCAGCCGAGTTCGGCCCAGCGGGCGCGGATCCCGCCGTAGACCTCGACGGCGCCGGTCTGCGGCGACCAGTAGACGGAAGCCCCGCCGGTTCCGGTGAAGTGCGCGTACCGGCCACGTCCGTCCGGAGTGGACAGCTCATCGGTGGTCGGGTAGCCGAGCAGCCCGTTCGGCCCGCTGAACTCGATGTAGCGGTCGCCGATCGCGCCCCGCACGGAGTGCGCGCCGGTCTCCGGGCTCCACACGATCCCGGCGGCGAACTCGCCGTCACCGTCGAACCGGGCGTACTTGCCGCGGTCGTCGGCGGCGGTGAGCTCGTCGGTGGTCGGGTACCCCAGCGGGCCCGCCTCCCAGCCCGACGCGGCCCACTTGTCGCGGATCGCGCCCTGCACGACGTGCGTCTCGTTGTCCCTGGTCAGGTAGATGGACGCGCCGCCGCTGCGGGAGAAGTGGTTGTACGCGCCGAGCCCGTCCGGCGTTGCCGCGGTGTCGCTGGTGGGGTAGCCGAGGGCGTCGCCCGCGCCCAGCTCGGTCCACTTCTCCAAGATCGGCCCGCTCAGGTGGTGCGCGCCGGTCTCGCCGGTGAAGTAGATCGCCGAAGCGGTCTCCGTCCCGTCGAGGCTGATGAACTCGTTGTAGCGGGCGCCGCCGTCGTCGACGGTCTCGTCGGTGGTGGGCACGCCGATGACGTCGTGGCCGCCGAGCGCGACGAACCGGTCGAGGATGCCGCCGAACACGATGCGGGTGTCGGTGTCCGGCGTCCAGTAGAAGCGGGCGTGCTCGTACTCCCGCCACCGCAGCGAGTCGCTCTCGACCTCTTCGTCGCCGAGCGGGTTGCCGATGGCGTCCTTCACTTCGCGGGGCAGCGCGGAGTAGCGCTCGTCGATGGCGCCTTCGCCGGGCGCGTCCCGCTCCTCGGTGGCGGGCGCGCTCGTGGTGGGTGCGCCGCTGGGCTCGGGCGCGGCACTGGCCGGCTGCTCGCTCGACCCCTCCACCGCGTTGCGGAGGAGGCCGTCCGGCGCGGTGCCCTCCGCGGTCGTCGCGGCGCCGCGGGTCGTGGTGGCGGACCCGCTGATGAGCTCGCTGATCGGCTGCGCGTGCGCGGCGCCGGGCAGCACGCACAGGACGCACAGGGCCGCGGCGCTGAGGGCGGCTCCGGCGAATTTGGTGACGGTCACTCCTGACCCCTTTCGAGTCGTCACCCCTTGATCGCCGGCGGGGTTCGAAAGGTTGCAGCCTGTTACCGTTTTGAGTCCGAGTTTCCTATCGCAACATGTTTCGGACTTTTCCGGCCGAACAGTAACGATCTTGATGTTACTCGGAGTGATCGAGATCTTCGCTGGTAACGGGAAGTTCGTCCCGGATTCCGGGCCTGATGGCGGCTCTGAGAACTACGGTGCGCGATCAACTTTCCGTCGCAACCGTCCGTGTTCGAGCCGCGCGCCGCCCGGCTGCTCGTTCCGTCGAACAGCGCTGCAACCGGCCCGGAACGAACCAGGCCCCACGGGGCACCGGAATCGCGCGCCGTCCTCACCGCGCTCGATAGCGAGGGTGAGCGCAACGTAGCGACCCGTTCACAGCGGCAGCACAGGCCGGCAAAGCGGTGGGGGTGAGCTGGAACCCCACCCCAGGAAGGACACCGCCCATGAGCATCTACGACGAGATCGGTGGCACCCCGGCGCTGGAGCAGGTCGTCGCCGCGTTCTACGAGAAGGTCCTCGCCGACCCGGAGCTCGCCGGTTTCTTCACCGGCACCAACATGTCCCGGCTGCGGGGCAGGCAGGTGGAGTTCTTCGCCGCCGCGCTCGGCGGCCCCGAGCCGTACCGGGGCGCCCCGATGAAGCAGGTCCACCAGGGCCGCGGCATCCGGCAGCCGCACTTCGACCTGGTCGTCGAGCACCTGTCCGCATCGTTGGCCGCGGCGGGCGTCGAACCGGCCACTGTGGACGCGATCCTGGCCGTCGTCGCCCCGCTCTCCGCGGACATCGTCACCCCGTCGACCTCGGCGGCGTGATCCACCAGGGCACCGGCCAGCCGCACGCGTCCACCCCTGCCGAGCCGCCCGCACCCCCCGGCGGGCGGTTCGGCCAAGGTGGCCGCCGATCAGCGGGCGCCGATCAGCGGGCGTCGGTCGTCTCGCACCGCACCTGCGGCGCGGCCTCGGTGCCGGAGGCGACGCAGGAGACGCCCAGGCCCTCGGCGGGAATCGGGTAGCTGAACACGGTCGGCGCTTCCGGGGCCTCGCCGACGGAGAACTTCAGGACGGTCGGCTTCCAGGAATCCGACCCGTGCAGGGTCTTGGAGTAGTACGTGGTGCCGGGCGCGACGGCGGTGCCGAAACCCTCGCCGTCGGCGGTGAGCTCGCGCACCTGCAACCAGTAGTTCCCGGCGGTGTACTCGCCTTCGCCCTCGTGCCCCGGGGCGACGGGGGGCGCGTCCGCGGCCTGGTGGCCCGAGGCGGCGGCGGCACCGCCGAGCGCCACCACCGCGGCACCGGCCGCGATACCGGAGAACAAGATCTTCCTGGTGCTGAACCGCATGTGCACTCCTCGCTTCGCGTGATCGACCCGACGCCGCGGCGTCGGTGCTCGGTCGATCATGAAACTAAGGGGAGTCGGCGGACGGTCGCTTCGGCTCTTCGGCCCGTGAGTTCGAGCCGATCGGCCAAAGGTGGCGCGGCGGGAATCCGGGAGTCCCGGGCGGTGATTCCACCGAACCCGGAAAGCAAGAAACCCCCTGCGACTAAGTAGGGGGTTTCTGCTGTCTCGACCAGACGTGCGCCCGAAGGGATTCGAACCCCTAACCTTCTGATCCGTAGTCAGATGCTCTATCCGTTGAGCTACGGGCGCTTGTTCAGTTGTGGATCCCCGCCTGGGCGGGAACCCCTGCGGAGGCTCCGGGATTTGAACCCGGGAGGGGGCGTGACCCCCAACCGCATTAGCAGTGCGGCGCCATAGACCAGACTAGGCGAAGCCTCCCGGTAGTCCTCTTGGCCACTGCGGAAAGACTACACGGCCCTTCAGCGCCTCAACAAAGGGGGTGGGGTTTGATCTCCGTCAGTCCTGCGAACCCTTCGCGAGCTGCACGAACGGGTTCAGCGCCGCCGGATTGCGCAGCGCGTCGCGGCTGACGGCGCGCTCCGGGTCGGCACCGGCGAGGATCTTCTTCACCGGAACCTCCAGCTTCTTGCCGTTGAGCGTCTGCGGGATCTCGTCGATCGGCAGGAACCGGTTCGGCACGTGCCGCGGTGAGAGCTGCTCGCGCAGCCGCTTCTTCAGCTCCGGTTCCACGTCCTCCAGCCGGGCTCCTGCGGCGAGGACCAGGAAGCAGAGCAGTTCGCCTTCGCCCGTCGCGCCCGAGGTGTCGATGACGAGCGAATCCGCGACCTCGTCGAACGCCTCCACCACGCGGTAGAACTCGGCGGTTCCCATCCGGATGCCGCCGCGGTTGAGCGTCGAGTCGCTGCGGCCGTGGATCACCAGGGTGCCGCGGTCGGTGACCTCGATCCAGTCGCCGTGGCGCCAGATCCCGGGATAGGTGTCGAAGTACGCCTCGTGCAGGCGCGAGCCGTCGGGGTCGTTCCAGAAGAACACCGGCATCGTCGGCATCGGCTTTGTGAGGACCAGTTCGCCGACCTCGCCGCGCAGTTCGGCGCCGTCCTCCGAGTAGGACCGCACCGAGGCGCCGAGCATCGGGCAGGAGATCTCACCGAGCCACACCGGCACGGTCGGCGCGGCGCCGACGATGGCGGTGCACAGGTCGGTGCCGCCGGACACGCTGGCGATCTGCACGTCGGCGCCCACGGCGTCGGCGATCCAGCGGAATCCGTCGGTGCTCAGCGGCGAACCGGTCGAGCCGACGGTGCGCAGCGCGCTCAGGTCGTGGGCGTCGCCGGGCCGCAGCTCCTTCTTCAGGCAGCTCTGGATGAACGGCGCGGAGGTGCCGAAGTAGGTGACCCGGTGGCGCGCGGCCAGTTCCCACAGCGCGTCCAGCGAGGGGTGCCCGGGGCTGCCGTCGAACAGCAGCAGCCGGGTGCCGGTGAGCAGACCGCCGAGCAGGAAGTTCCACATCATCCAGCCGGTGGTGGTGAACCAGAAGAACGTGTCGCCGGGGCCGAGGTCGGCGTGCAGGCCGATCATCTTGAACTGCTCGAGGACCATGCCGCCGTGGCCGTGCACGATGCCCTTCGGCAGGCCGGTGGTGCCGGAGGAGTACAGCACCCACAGCGGGTGGTCGAACGGCACCGGGTCGAAGGCGAGCTCGGCGCCGCGGTGGCGTTCCAGCAGCGCCGACCAGTCGTGCGTCCCGGCGAGCTCGCCCGCTCCGACGTAGTCGACGAGCACGGTCCCCGCCAAGCCGGGCAGCTCCCCGCGCAGTTCGTCCACAGTGGACCTGATGTCGAAGGTGCGGCCGCCGTAGACGTAGCCGTCGACGGCCACGAACACCGTCGGCTCGATCTGCACGAAGCGGTCGGCGACCGCGCGCACGCCGAAGTCCGGCGAGCACGACGACCAGGTGGCGCCGAGGCTGGCGGCGGCGAGGAAGGCGATCAGCGTCTCCGGGCAGTTCGGCGCCAGCGCCGCCACCCGGTCCCCGCGGCGCACGCCGAGCTCCGCGAACGCCGCGCGCATCGCGGCGACGCGGGAGCGCAGCTCGCCGAAGGTGAGCTCCGAGCCGTGCCCGTCCTCCCTGGCGAAGACCACCGCGACGTCGTCGTCGGCCTTGCCGGGACCACCGCGCAGCGCGTGCTCCGCGTAGTTCAGCGTCGCACCCGGGAACCACCGCGCTCCGGGCATGACCTCGGCTTCGAGCACCTGATCGGGCCGGTCGTGGAAGGCGACGTCGAAGAAGTCCGCGAGGGCTCCCCAGAAGCCCGTCAGGTCCGAGACCGACCAGTTCCACAGCGCCCGGTAGTCGGGCAGGTCGTGGCCGCGCTCGGTGCGCAGCCACTCGCCGAACTCGGCGATGCGGGTGCCCGCCACGTGCTCCGGAGCGGGGTTCCACAGGAGTTCGGGCGGCTGGCCGGTGTGGGTGCTCGAGGTCATGACTAGCTTCCTAACTCACGACACCGCCTCGACGCCATAGTGCACCCTCCGTGCGCACCGCAAACAGGTTGCACACAGGCTGTGGACAACTTATCCACAGCCTGTGTGCAACTCGGGTCCTGCCGCGGCTCAGCGGAGGTGCGTGTCGAACCAGTTGCGCGCCCGCTGCCAGGCCTCCACCGCCGCGTCCAGATCGGTGTCGAAGCGGTGCTCGCCGCTGCTGAAGTGCACCACGTCGGTCGCCACACGGGCCGTCGCCGCGGCGTCGCGCAGCTTGTTCACCTCGTCCGACGGGATGCGGGAGTCGGCGGCGCCGTAGATGCCCAGCCACGGTCCGGCCAGCTCCCCGGCGATCTCCACCAGCGGGGGCAGGCCGTCGGACAGCGGGCTCAGGATGCCGCCGCCCGCCACGGTCACCGCGGCGCCCAGGCTCCGGCTCGCCGCCACCACCAGCGCGGCCGAGCCGCCGATGTCGAAGCCGATCACGCCTTGGCGGTCGCCGGGCACGCCCTGGTCGGTCAGCCACACGAAGGAGGCGTCGGAATCGGCCAGGATCGACTCGCCCGATAGTCGTTGCACCTGGTCGAGCACTTGTTCCTCGGCGTGGTCGTCGGAGAACTCGTCGGTGCCCTCGCGGTGGTACAGGTGCGGCGCCACGGTCAGCCAGCCCTCGTCGGCGAGGGCGCCGACCAGGGTGCGCACCCGGTCGGTGACGCCGCGCGCCTCGTGCAGCACCACCAGCCCGCCGCGCACGACGTTCTCCGGCTCGGCGACGGTCAGCCGGAGCTCGGTGCCGTCCGTGAGCGCGAGCGTCTCGGTCCGGGTTTCGGTCATGTCGTTCAGGTAACCAGGAATGGGTGAACAGCAGTCAACGTGATCATCCGGATGGCGGAGGGCGGTTGACAGACCGTCGCCACCGCCCGGAGGCCCTCGCCGCAGCTCGCGGAGGTCGCCGAGCCGATCTCCGATCCGCCCCGCGGTGCACACGTCACGTGCGGTGATGCGCTCGACGCGGCGGACCGGAACGTCCCGGGCGCCAGGGCGGGCGGCAGCGGAACAGCGCCGCGGGGCCGCCGTGGATGTGCGCGGTATTACACCCGATCGGCGCCACCCGGGTACCGACGTCGGGCAAGGTCGATGCGGACATCGGGCAGGTCAACGGACCGCGGTCCCGGCAGTCGCTCCCACGCCGGGCAAGACCGGGTCGGACCGAGTTGTCCACAGTCATCCCGAAGTTGTCCACAAGCAGTGGTGGCCGGTCGGCAGCGCGCGATCACTCCGGGGAAGTCGGGCTCGGCCCCACGGATTCTGCGCCTCCCCGCCCGATCCAGCGGCGTTGCGCCCCCCGGCCGGTTCTACAGTGGTCGGGCGGCACTTCCAGCGGCGAAGCGGTGGTGCCGCCCGAACCAAGGAGCCGTGCATGACCGTCCGCATCCGCGCCGACCTCGACCAGCTGCCCGCCTACGTCGCCGGACGCACCGTCGCCGGATCGCTGAAGCTGGCCAGCAACGAAGTCTCGGCGGGCCCGCTGCCCAGCGTCACCGAGGCCATCGCGCGAGCCGCCGGCGAGGTGCACCGCTACCCGGACATGGGCGCCACCCGCCTCACCGACGCGCTCGCCACCCGCCTCGACGTCGACCCGGCGCGGATCGCGGTCGGCTGCGGCTCGGTCGGCCTGTGCGAGCAGCTCGTGCAGATCACCTGCACCACCGAGGACTCCGTCGTCTACCCGTGGCGGTCGTTCGAGGCGTACCCGATCATGAGCCACATCGTCGGCGCCACCCAGATCCAGGTGCCGCTGACCGCCGAGCACGCGCTCGACCTCGACGCGATGGCCGCCGCGATCACCCCGGACACCCGCCTCGTCTTCGTGTGCAGCCCCAACAACCCCACCGGCCCCGCCGTGCGCCGCGCGGAACTGGAGCGGTTCCTCGACTCGGTCCGCTCCGACGTGCTCGTCGTGCTGGACGAGGCCTACCGCGAGTTCGTCACCGACCCGGACGTGCCGGACGGCGTCGAGCTGGCCGCCCGCTACGACAACGTGCTCGTGCTGCGGACCTTCTCCAAGGCCTACGGCCTCGCGGGCCTGCGCATCGGTTACGCCATCGGCCCGGAGCACGTGGCGGAGGCGCTGCGCAAGGTGTGCGTCCCGTTCAGCGTCAACGCGGTCGGCCAGGCCGCCGCGCTGGCCTCCCTCGACGCGCAGGACGAGCTGCGGGCGCGTTGCGCCGCGATCGCCTCCGAGCGGGTGCGGGTCCGGGACGAGCTGCTGGCCCTCGGCTTCGAGGTGCCCGAGACGCAGGCCAACTTCGTGTGGCTGCCGCTGGGTGACCGCGCCGCCGAGTTCAGCGAGCACTGCCTCACCGAGCGCGTCGTGGTGCGCGCGTTCGCCGGTTCCGGCGTGCGCATCACCATCGGCGACACCGGCGAGAACGACACCCTGCTCGCCGCGGCCAAGACCTTCCACCCGGCGGGCTGAGAACGTCGATCACGGGTCGACCGCGTTGCTACGGTGCCCGGACGGCGGTGGAGATCGGGGGCCTGCGATGGCGGCGGAACACGGACCGGACGGCGAACGCACCGGCTACCTCGTCGTGGACGCGGAGACCTCGGAGGTGCTGCGGCGACGCGACTCGCGGCACCGCTTCCGCTCGGCGTCGCTGGTGAAGCCGCTGATCGCGCTGGACCACCTGCTGCGCCGCGGTGAACCCACCGAGGCCGACCGCGCGCTGCTCGAACCGATGCTGCGCGCCAGCGACGACGACGCGGCCAGCGAGCTCTGGGACCGCGGCGGGCGGGAGGAGATCATCCACCGGATGGTCGCCGAGATCGGACTCGCAGACACCGAACCGCCCCGCGACCCGGACATGTGGGGCTACGCCGTGTTCACCGCCGCCGACGTGGTCCTGACCTACCGCCACCTGCGCGCGGCGGGAGCTCCCGGCGCGTACGTGCTCGACGAGCTGCGCCGCTTCACGACGTTCGCGTCCGACGGGTTCGACCAGTCCTTCGGCATCCCGTCGGTGGAGCGGGCTCCGGAAGCGGTGAAGCAGGGCTGGTCCGGTTTCGGGCCGGGCCCGAACGAGCCCGCCCCGGCCGAACCCGCGAGCGGTCGCCGCACGGTCCCGGACGACCGGGTCGACCTGGACCGCCCCGCGATGCACACGACCGGCCTGGTCCGCCGCGGCGGCCGGGTGCTGATCGTCGCGCTCTGCACCGTGCAACCCGCCGGAACCGAGTGGGAGACCGCGGCGAACCGGCTCACCGAACTCGCCGGCGGCATGCTCGACTGAGTGGAAACCGTTGCGGCGCAACGAGAATCGGTGAGATCGCGGGAAAGGGATCTCACCGGTGGCGCGCTGGAACGCCGTCACCGCAGGAGATTCGCCGCGTGCGGCGGGAAACGGTGATGTCCGGCGAAGAGAGGGGGAGTACTCCGCCGGACATCCCGAGAGGAGTGACCGCCGGTCGGACCGGGGCGACCACGCCGACTGCGTAGTGAACTACGCCGCACGCGAATCTAGCCGTGCAGTGGGAAATTCCGCCGTGCGCAGCAGCCATGATCGCACTTTCGAGTGGCAGATCCAGCTGGTTCAGCGCGAGCCTGAGCCGGTCTCATCGCCGCCGGTCCGCATCGCCTCGATCGGGCGCGGTTCGGAGCGCTCGTCGGACTCCTCCTCGACCTTCTCCCCACCGCGGCGTCGGAAGAACTGGAAGCCGGGAATGCCGACGATGGCGCGGCGCACGTCGTGGGTGACCTCGAGCAGTTCGTGGATCTCGGGCCCGACCTTGTCCAAGGTGCGCAGGATCGGCAGCACGTCGGAGAGCACGTGTTCGGTGAGCACCGGCAGTTCGTCGACGAGGCGGATCGCCGCGTCGACCTCCTTCTGCGAGAGCTCGTCGACGAACAGCTGCGCCATCGGCGCCGCTTTCCGGGCGAGGGGTTCGTAGGTCGCCAGGAGCTCGTCGGCCATCGCCGCGGTCTTCTGCACGTCGGCGACGGTGTTCGCGGCGGTGTCGCTCACCGAACCGGCGCTCTCGACGATGGTGCGCGCCTCGGCGGAGATGGCGCCCGCTGCTTCGACGGTGGCGCTCGCGGCGGCGGCCACGGTCTTGGCCTCCCGCAGCACCTCTTCGACCTCGTCGACGGTGCGGCCGGTGCGGGCGAGGATCTCCTCGGCCCCGTCGACGAGGGTGTTCACCCTGGCCAGCAGGGCCTCCACGCCGTCCACCAGACCCAGCACCCGAGCCGGTGCCGCGGCGACCGTCGTCGCGGATTCCACCGCCCAGCCGACCGTGGAGCGGGCCATTCCGAGTACGTCGCCGGGCGTGGGGATGCGGATCAACATGTCACCACTGTGCACGTGCCCGTGCCCCGTCGACCACAGCGAGGGTCGGAACGGGGCACGGGCACGGTGCGAAACGGGACGAAACGCGTCAGCCGGTCACGGCCGCGTGGCCCGCGACGGCCACCGGGCTGGGCGCGGTGGGCAGCTCGGCCGGCGACACCTGCTGGGCCGGAGCGCTCGGCGCCGGTCCGGGTGCCGGAGCGGGAGCGGGCGCCGGTCCGGGGCCGGGGCCCCCGCCGTGACCCCCGCCGTGGCCGCCGCCGTGACCGCCGCCGTGACCGGGCTTGTGCGGCTTCTCGGGCTTCTCGTGGTCGGGCTTCTCCGGCTTGTGCGACGGGTGGTCGACGACCGGCGCGTTGACGCATTCACTGGTCTGCGGGGAGAGCAGGGAGACGACGGCTCCGGCGACCGCGACGTTGTTGCCGCACAGCTGGATCGGAACCAGGCTCACGTTGTTGTCGTTGCCGACGTTGATCCCGTCGTTGTCCGCGCTGTCGGCGAACGCCGGAGCGCCTGCCAGCAACAATCCAGCGGTCGCCGTGATGACACCGGCGAAGCGTGCTTTGTTGTGCACTGTCGCACTTCCTTCGTTTCGATTTCCGGGATTACTGTGGGGCCGGCTTTCCGTCGTCCGGTCAGGCCGGGCTCATCGTCGCGACAGGGTTGTTGCGTGGTCCCTGCCGCCTTCCCGCCGCGTTCCGTCTCCGCTGGTCCTACGACGTGTCGTCACTGCAGCAACACGAGCGTTCCCAGCGGCAGTGTGCTCAGCAGCCGTAATGCGTCCGGCGGTACTCGCACACAGCCGTCGCTGGCTTCTTCGCCGAACACGGCCGGATCCGGCCAGCCGTGCAGTGCGACGGTTCCCGGTCCGCCTCCGTAACTGTTGAAGGTCTCGGAGTGGGTGCCGAGGGGAAGGATGATGGGGCTGAAGTCCGTGACCGTCTCTTCGATCGCGGCCATCAGGTAGGTGCGCCCGCGCGGTGTCGGGGAGTCCGGCGAGCCCACCCCGACGGTCCAGGCGCCGATCTCGCGGTCGCCTTCCCGCACCACGAGCCGCTTCGCGTCGACGTCGACGTCGACGCGGTACGGCGTGCGGGCCTGGGTGACCGGGTTCGCCGGGCCGACGCGGATCCAGCCGCTGCTGCTGTTCGGGCGGGAGGGGAGCAGGACCTGCGCCCAGTCGGCATGCCGGGCGATCACCGGAACCCAGGTGGGATTGCCGAGCTGCATCGCGGGCAGTTTGGCGAAAGCAGGTCCGCCGGGCGTGCCGTGCACGGCCACGTCCCGCTCGACGCGCAGCACGACGCCGTCGGTGGCGGCGTCCGGCGCGGGGTCGGTCCCCGCGCTGTCGATGTCGCCGAAGGTGCTGGCCGCGGGAAGTCCGGTGAGGTCGACCCGGTCGGCTTGTCCAACCGGTGCGGGGGCGGCGGATTCCGCTGCCGGAGCAGGTGGCAGCGCACCGCCCCCGCACCCGGCGAGCAACGCCGCGAGGCCACCGGCCAGCAGCGACGATCGCGCGCAGCCGAGCACCCGGCGTGGCGCCGGGGTGGTGCGGGCGGATCGGGTTCGCGCTGTCATGACTCGTTCCTCGGTTCCTGACCCGGCCATGCCGGGCTGCGGCGATGCGGTGAGGGAATGCCGGAACGGCATTCGGGGAAGTGCAGAACGATCGGGGGTGACACCGAATCGCCGGATACCGCCGATCAGGTGTCTGGCGGACGCTAACCCACCGAGAGGATCAGTCCAAACGGAAAGGTACGCGCGTACGTGTCGGCGCCGATGCCGAGAACCGGTTCCTGAGCAGCGAAAACCGTCGATTCAGGCGGATTCGCCGAATTCGCCGGAAATGGGTTGCCCCACTTTCAGGTGCATAACTTCACCGTTTCGAGTGACATTCGAATGCGAGTCGCCCGGCAGTGCGGAGCCGCGGGCGGCGCCGCGCATCGAAAGGAAAGCCGCATCCGTGCGGACCGACGGGCTCGCTCCCCGAGGGCACCGGCTCTGCGGCGCCGTCCGACGAGCACGGCGGCCCGTCCGGCTCGATCACCGCTGCGGCCCACGCGCGAAGCGCGCCGCGACGAGAACGACCTCGCACCGAGTCGCGTGCCGTTCCCCGTCGTTCGCCGCGCTGGCCGAAAGTAGTAGATCACGTTGGCTGTGAAGGTGATTCCGCTTCCGCGGCGGATCTTTAGCTTTGCGTGTGACCGAATCGCGGAGCACGCAGGAGGATTTGATGGGCAAGCCCGGCACAGCGGCACTGTTCGCGGCGGTGGGAGCGGTCGCGCTCACGGCGGTGTTGGCGCCACCCGCTTCGGCGATCATCGGAGGTCATGACGCCACCGCGGACTACCCGTTCATGGTGAGCGTGCAGAAGGACGGCCACCACTACTGCGGGGCGACGCTGATCGAACCGGATTGGATCGTGACCGCCGGGCACTGCACGGTGAACGTCGAGCCCGAGCAGCTGTCCGTGCGGATCGGGGACCACGACCGCACGAAGGGCGTCGAAGCCCAGGTCACCGAGGTCATCGCGCACCCGGACTTCTCCTACGAGCCGTTCCGCGCCGACGTCGCCGTGATGAAGCTGGACCATCCCGTGGACGCGCAGCCCGTCGAGATCGCCGCGGAACCCGGCCCGATCGGCACCGGCACCCGCCTCCTCGGCTGGGGGATGACCTGCGAGGACGGCAGCGAATGCCCGGACCCGCCGAGCACGCTGCAGGAGCTGGACAGCGAACTCGTCCCGGACGACCGGTGCACCGAGAACTACGACCCGGACAACGAGCTGTGCACCGACAGCCCCACCGAGAACGCGCAGGCGTGCATCCTCGACTCCGGCGGCCCGCAGCTCAAGGGTCGCCCCGGTGACTGGCGGCTGATCGGCGCGACCAGCCGCGACGGCGACGCCGACCCGACGTGCGCCACCGGCCCCGGCATCTACACCGACCTCACCGCCCACCGCGACTGGATCGAGCGGACCACCGCGCGCTGAGGTCTGCGGGCGGAGGCGGGGGCGCGGAAGAGCCCGGCGGGGTCGTCCTCGCCGGGCTCTTCTCGTGCTGTTCACCGGAGCGGAAGCGGGAATCGACGCTCCGGTCCCGCTCGCAAGGTCATGTGCGGGGCGACTCCGGGTAGTTCAAGCGGGTTGGCCGCTCTCAGCCTGCCGGGACCGCTCGCCCTCGCCGTCCTGCCGCGCCGCGCGCGAAAGCGGTGATTCCGCTGACCACTCCGGTTCCGACGAGCATGCCGGCGAAGACCAGCACCGCACCGACGGCCCAGAGACCGCTGTCGTCCGCTCCTGCGGCGGTCCAAGTCCAAGCCGCGGTGAACGCGACGGGCATGATCGGGACGACGAGCCACGCGGGCAGCCGAACGCTCGCGCCCACACCCAGCGCGACGAGGCAGACGACGCAGCCGACCACTTGCCACGCCTGGTAGGGACCGCTGGCCGCCCCCGTCGCCGGGTCGGTCTGATATCCCTGGTCCCAGGCCATCCAGGCCCACCAGCAGGACGCGGTCAGCACCGCCAGCACCACGCTGAGCCCCGAGCGTTCGGCAGGTCGCCGCACGTGCCTTTCGTTGATCATTGAGCGATGGTGGCACCCGCACCCCGCACCAGGGATCCGTGAAAGTACTCATCCCCGTCGAACGCGAGCAGGTTCCGCGGCTCTGGCGGGCGGTCGCGACCGAGACCAGCACCGGGCCGAACGCAACGGAGCCGGGCCGGCCACCGGGATCACTCGTCGACGGCCGGTCGTCCCGGACGGGGCGCGGCGTGGGACGTCGCTGCGTGATCCTTGCCCCGCCAGAACAGTGCCGTCGTCCGGCGCAGCACGTCGAGTTGAGCCGGGTTGTAGATCTCCTTAGAGACCTGCTCCACGGTTGAGTGGAAGCGTCGAGGATCCGACGCGCCCAGCTCGAAGACACCGGGGTGCTGCTCGCGCAGCGTCTCCAGGTGCGCCGCCATGCGCACGGCGAGGTCGTGCCGGACGGCTTCTCCGGCGTCGGCGGCAAGGCCCTCGAAATCGTCGTCGACATGACTGCGCGCATCGGAAGCGACCAGGTCCGCGTATACCTGGCGGTCGTCGCGATCGAGCAGCCTGCCCAGGACCGAGGTCAGGCGCTTGTCCGCGTCGGACATCGGCACGGCCGCGGTCACCGCGAACTCGGACGGCAGATCCGTGGCGAGCTGCTCCTCCAGCATCATCGTGACTTCGGCGCGTGCCTTGCTCAACCGGCTCATCTGTTCGCCGAGCTCGGCGTCCAGGGCTCGCAACGTCTCCACCGGATGCTCGTCATCGCCCAGCTCGGCGATGGTGTGCAGACCGACACCGAGCTCGGCGAGTCGCTTGATCCGCAGCAGCCGGATCAGGTGGGTCACGCCGTACTGCTTGTAGCCGTTGCTGCGTCGTTCCGGCTCGGGCAACAGCCCGATCTGGTGGTAGTGGCGAACCGTGCGCGCGGTCGTCCCCGCCAACTCGGCGAGTTCCCTGGTGCTCCACGCCATTACCGGCCCTCCCGGCCACTCGTGTCCGTCGCTCCGCTGGCCGCTGCGCCGGTGATCACCTCGCAGCCAGGGCTTGAGTGTGACGTCACGTCAACGTGTCCACTTGGTCGCGGCGAACACGTACGCGCCACCGACGACCGAGGAGTGGAGAACAGCATGGCAGGTAGCACCGCTGCACCGTGGGCGGTCGACCCCGCGGAGACCGGCACCGACCGCGCGGGTGGCGTCCCCTACCACCGGGCCCTGGTCCACGACCGGCGACGGGTGGGACGTGGCGTCGCCGCCATCGTGCTGGTGGTCGTCGGGCTGTTCGGGTTCGGATCGGTGATCACCTGGCTGGCGGCCCAAGCCGACCTGGCCATGGGGCGGGTCAACCCGACGCTCGGCGGTGACGACGTCACGGTCCTCTTCCAGGCCGCCGGGGCCGCCTCGATCGCGTTGCTCATCCCGTGGAGCATGCTCGTGCAGCGCTGGCTCTACGGAGTCCGGGGACGCTCGCTGATCTCGGTCGTCTCCCGGTTCCGGTTCGACCGGTTCGGATGGGCGTTCCTGTTCGCCGGCCCGCTGTCGGTCCTCTGCATCGCCGTCGTCTCGCTCGTGACCCCGGTCGAGCCCGCGCAGTTCAACAGCGCGGATCTGATCGGTCTCCTCGCCGTCACCCTGCTGCTGACCCCGCTGCAGGCAGCGGGGGAGGAGTTCGGGTTCCGCGGTCTCGTCCTGCGCGTCGCGAGCAGCTGGAACCGGAACCCGCGCACCGCACTGGTCGTCGGCGTGGTGGTCTCGGCAGCGTTGTTCGGCGCGATCCACTTCCAAGGCAACCTGTGGCTGAACCTGAACTACCTGACGCTCGGCGTCGGCGCGGCGCTCATCACCTGGCGCACCGGTGGGCTAGAGACGGCTGTGGTCCTCCACGCTCTGAACAACACCGTCAGCTTCACCTTCGCGCTGGTGCTGCACACCGACCTGCTCGGCGGCACGGGCGAACCGGCGCTGCTACTCCTCACCGTACCCACGATCGCCACGACAGCCGCAGTCTTCGCAACCACCCGCCGACACGACCCCACAACCGCGCGGGTCCGTCCGACGAGGCTGTGAGGAAACCGGGACCGGAACCAGTCGCACCGACGCTCAAGCGCAACGGAGCCCGGCGGGGTTCATCCGCGCCGGGCTCCGTTCGTGCTGGTCAACGCTGCGGAAGCGGGGGGATTCGAACCCCCGGTCCCTCTCGGGACGCTCGCTTTCAAGGCCTGCGACCCGACGTTCGCCCTGTACGGGGCGGTCCGTAGGTGCAGGTCAGGGCTGTGTCCGAACTCAGGCAGACATGGCCGGACGGACACGAATGAGACGAGAACTGAGACGAGGGCGCCCGTCAGGATGAAGAGGACTGCCTCCGGAGGGACGTAACGGCTGCGGTCATTTTGCCTGATCAAGCGGACGGCGGTTGTCTACACGGCAGAGCCTTGCACGCCCATTGCACGTGCGAGCGCTCGATGTTCGTGGTTCGCTGCGGCGTCTGCATGTCACCCGTCGCGAACTCCGTTGCGGGGCTGACCGCCAGGATCGTGACCAGCGCGCGTTGCGCTGGCCCGCTACTGCATTGGCGCACGCACGGCTTCCTGCCCAAGGTCGTCCTTGACCCGCTCGAAGCCCAGGATCTGCGACACTTTTGCGGCACTCCGGTTAACCGGTCCGTGTTCACTGGTGACATACTGTGACCATGTCGATCCAGACCGTGTCCGTCTCCTCGGGTGAGGTAACGAAGATCCTCCAACTTGAGGAAGGTCACTTTGTTGACCTGAAAGCAATTGAAGTGATGCCTGCCAAATTAAGCAGATCGATAGCCGCATTTGCTAATGCTGACGGTGGTGAGCTTTATATTGGAATCGACGAAGACTCAACGCGTCAACGTCGAAACTGGAGGGGGTTCGATAGGCCTGAAGATGCAAACGGCCACATTCAGGCCTTCGAATCAATCTTCCCGCTAGGGCAACACTTCTCATGTGAATTTCTGCGGAGAGAGTCTGGGCGCGGCGGCTATGTTCTCCGTGTGAACGTTCATAAGTCACGGGATGTAAAACGATCAACGGATGGGACGCCGTATCTCAGGCGAGGGGCTCAGAACATTGCAGTGAAGACCGAGGAAGCTCTGGATGTTCTTAAGAGAAACAAAGGGATTACCTCGTTCGAGACAGAAACGATCGCGATTCCGGTTGATTTCGTCGAAAACTCGGAAATCATGATTGAGTTCATGGTTTCGATCGTGCCGATCATAGAGCCTGAAGTATTCCTGAAAAAGCAACTGCTAATGCACGAAAATAAGCCCACCGTTGCAGCTGCGCTGCTGTTTAGCGATGAGCCGCAGGCTGCATTGCCGAAGCGGTCGGCAATCAAGGTGTATCGGTACAAGACTACGGATCGAGAAGGAACGCGAGAAAACCTCGCGTTCCCGCCGATAACGGTAGAGGGCAGTCTCTATAGGCAGATCTACGGTGCCGTTTCGAAGGCTGTAGAAGTTATCGAAGAAATCCGCTATCTTGGACCATTGGGCCTGGAGAAGATCGAATACCCGATTGAAACTTTGCATGAGATCATAACCAATGCGGTACTCCATCGAGACTACGGTGTAGCCGACGACGTACATATTCGAATCTTTGACAACCGCGTCGAGATCGAAAGCCCTGGCAGACTTCCTGGTCACATTACTTCAGGGAACATTCTGAACGAACGGTACTCGCGGAACGGCAATATCGTTCGATGGATCAATAAGTTCCCCGAAGCCCCTAACAAAGATGTCGGCGAGGGGCTGAACACGGCATTTGCTGCAATGAAGAAGCTGAAGCTGAAAGACCCGGTCATCTCTGAAACAGATCACTCAGTTTTGGTTGAGGTGCGTCACCAGAAGCTGGCGTCTCCAGAAGAGGTGATCATGGAATACCTGGAGAACTTCCCTGAAATAACCAACAAGATCGTTCGTGAGCTCACTGGGATTGGTTCGGAGAACAAGGTTAAGTCCATGTTCTATCGGCTCGCTGAACGAAATCAGATCGAACGAGTGCCAGGGAAGGGTGGTGGCTCGGCAGCGTGGCGAAAGTATACAGGCGAAGTTTAGTCTGTGTCGGTGAGCGCCAGAATCAACTGCCTGGCGCTTCTTCGCTGGCTGCTCCTGGGTTGTGGGGCGATGTTGCCGTGTGTCTTATTGCTGCCATGGTGGGCAGTCTTTTTCGTGATGCCAGACCTGCTTGTTCGGAAGACGTCGCCAGTGAGTTTCCGCGCTTGCCGGGCTCGCGTCGAGCGAGGATCGCCGTGTCAGCCGGCTGTGATGTAGGTGCCCATGCCGTTGACGACGGTGAGTAGGCCAGCTTCTTGCAGGTGGCGGATGGCCTTGGTCGCGGTCACCTTGGTGACGCCGTAGATCTCGGCGAGTTCGGGGCCGGAGGGGAGGCGCTGACCTGGGGTGAGTTCGCCGGATTCGAAGGCAAGGACACGACCGATCGGACCCCCACAGCCCTTGATCGACCAGCTCAAGTTGCAGACTGCGGAACGAGAGGAGGCGCAGGACCTATGGGTCGACGGCGACTGGCTGTTCGCGGACCAGGCAGGTCGGCCGCTCAACCACCGCACCGACCTCAAGCGGTGGAAGGACCTTCTCGTCGCTGCGGGAGTTCGGGATGCCCGCCTTCATGACGCCCGGCACACGGCGGCGACGGTGCTTCTGGAACTCGGCATCACTCAGCGGGCTGCGCAGCACGTGATGGGTTGGTCGAATCCGTCGACGGCCAACCGCTACCAGCACGTCACCGGAACGGTCCTCGAAATGATCGCGGACAAGGTGGGGGAGACGCTGCGAGCGGAGACAGAAGCGTCCCAAGAAGGACAACTGAGACGAGGCGCAAACCGGCCCGGCGGGGGAGATCCTCGCCGGGCTCTGTTCGTGCTGGTCACAGTTGCGGAAGCGGGGGGATTCGAACCCCCGGTCCCTCTCGGGACGCTCGCTTTCAAGGCGAGTGCATTCGGCCGCTCTGCCACGCTTCCAAGGCGGGAGCCTAGCCCTCCGGGCGGGCGCGAGGACATCGGGGAGGGGGCCGGTTCAGGGCTCGGCGTGGTCGCGCAGGCGGGTTCTGACTCGTTCGAACACGGCGGCCAGGACCTGCTTCTCCGCGGGCTCCAGGAGGTCGATCAGGTGCTCGCGGACGCTGGCGACGTGGGAGGGGGCGGCGGCGCGCAGGACTTCCTCCCCGCGGTCGGTGAGCACGGCCAGGACGCCGCGGCCGTCGTCGGGGCAATCGTTGCGGCGCACCAGTTCCGCGTTCTCCAACCTGCGGATCTGGTGCGATATGCGGCTCTTGGAGTGCGCCACGTCCTTGGCGAGTTCGCTCATCCGCTGTTGCCGGTCGGGCTGCTCCGACAGGCGGACGAGGATCTCGTAGTCGGCGATGGACAGGTCGTGCGCCGCGTGCAGCTCCCGGTTGAGGCGGTGCTCCAGCAGGGCGCTGCCCTCGGTGTAGGAGCGCCACGCCGCCATCTCCTCGTCGTCGAGCCAGCGGACTCGTTCTTCGCTCCCATCGATCACGCCGCCAGGTTAGTCGGGTTCGTGCCGGAACCGGTTCGATCCGTCAGGTCGAGGCGTGGCCGCGCCGGGGCGGCAGTCGTCCGGCGGGGCCGATCTCCTGTCACGGCCGCAGGTCCACCCAGGTGAGGTGGTGGTCGGAGGCGTCGTTGAGGCGTGCCGTCGGGTCCTGCGGGGTTGGCCAGAAGACGCCACTTCCGGTGGGGCGCAGCGGCCAGGACGGCAGCACGTAGTCCACGCGCAGGTTGCCGGGGGCGTCGTCGCTGAAGTCGGCGGTGTCCAGCCGGGCCGGTCCGCGGTGCTCGGCGTTGGCGCCGCCCTGGTCGTGCGCCGCCTGGACCGCGCCCGCGCTGGCGGGTTCCGGGTCGCGCACCCGGTGCGCGTCGAGCAGGCGGTCCGCGGCGCCGGGAACGCTGTCGCCGTCGACGGGATCGGAGTTGTGGTCGCCCGCGATGACGAACCGCGCTCCGGGGGCCAAACCGCCGCTGCGGCCCGCGTCATCGTAGAGGTAGTCGCCGCGCGCCGGGTGCACGTAGTCGGACCAGAAGCGGATCTCGTCGTGGTTGCGCAGGCCGTTGCGGTCCTCGGGGCCGTCGAAGTTCGGGGGAGTGGGGTGCGCGGCGAGCAGGTGGATCCGGCGGCCGCCGACCTCGACGGGGACGTCCCAGTGCGACTTCGACGACAGCCGCACCTCGCGCAGCTCCTCCGGTGAGTACCAGTCGGCCGGTTCGGGCGTGGCGGGGTCGTCGGGCAGCAGCGCACCGGGCATGTCGGCCCAGCGGAACCCCTGGAAGGTGCGCACCGCGTCCTCGTCGATGGGGTGCTTCGAGAGCACGACCATGCCGTACTGGCCGGGAAATTCGCCGAAACCGTGGGCGTCGCCGGGACCGCCGACGACGCCGTCGTGGTCCAGGTCCATGCCGGAGGGGACGCCGGTGTTCACGGGAGCCGTGTAGCTGTACGGGTAGTCGATGGGCCGGGCGCCGTGGTGGCCGACGGCGAGGTAGTTGTCCCGGAACGCGTCCACGGCCGCGCCGCCTTCGACGTGGTCGAACTCGTTGAGCAGCAGCACGTCCGGCCGCGCCCGCTGCACGACCTCGGCGACCTTCGCGGCCTGCGGATCGTCCGGTGTGGACAGGTCGGCGAGCAGGTCGCCCGCGGCGGGGCGGTTCAGCGAGGCGTTGAACGTGGCGAAGCGGACCGCGGGTTCGCCGCCGGCGGCGGTCGCGGGCGTGGTGAGCGCGGTGCCGGCGACGACGGCGCCGATGGCGGCGAACGTGGTGCAGCGTCGATTCACGGAGTCCTCCCGGTGTCGGCGCCACTCTCACAGGTCTCGGCGACGCGCAGGTGAACGCCGGGAATTGAACGGACCGTTCGCCCGACGGGACGGGACGAACGGTCCGTTCACCAGCCTCAGATGCGGTCGTGGTCGCCGAGAGCGGGCAACGGGGCCTGCGCGGTACGGAGCCCGGCGCGGTCGGCGCGGGTGCCGTTGACGCCTTCGGTGCTCTGCGCGTACTGGCCGATCGTGGTGGCCAGCGCCTTCGCGTTCCGCTCCAGCGCAACCTTGTCCACATTGGACAGGTTGTCCTGCGGGGTGTGGTAGTTCGGGTCGAAGTTCACCCCGGCCGTGCCGCCCCACTTCGCGGCCTGCTCCTCGGTCTTGGTGCCGTCGCCGCCGGTGAACAGCCCGCCCGCGGGAATGCCGTTGGCGATGAACTCGCCGTAGTCCGAGCGCCCGTCGAAGTCGGTGCCCTCGACCTCCACGCCCTGGGCCAGCAGCGCCGCGCCCAGGTCGCGCTCGATGACGCCCGAGCCGTGCGGGCCGGGACCGGCGCCGACGCCGTCGGAGTCGTCCCCGTCGTAGGCGAAGTACCCGGCGTTCGGCGAACCGATCATGTCGAAGTTCAGGTACAGCGCGATGTCGAGCTGCTGCTCGAAGCTGAGGCTCTGCACGTACTTCGTGGACCCGACGAGGCCGGACTCCTCCGCACCCCAGAACGCGAAGCGCACCGCGTTCGGCGCGTCCGGAGCGCCGCCGAGGGCGAGCGCGGTCTCCAGCAGGCCCGCGGTGCCGCTGCCGTTGTCGTTGATCCCGGCGCCTTCGGCGACGCTGTCCAGGTGCGCCCCGGCGGTCACCACGTTGTCGGTGCGCCCGGTGCGGGTCTGGGCGACGACGTTGCGGGTGGTGATGTCCTGCAACCGGGACTGCACGTCCAGGTGGACCTCCGCGCCCGCCTGCTCGGCGAGCCGCTGCCCGGTGGCCTGGTCCACGCCCGCGCTCGGGATCCGCGCGTCGGCGGGGTCGCCGAGGGTGCCGTTGACCGGGCCTTCGACGTTGTTGTAGATGATCGTGCCCACGGCACCGAGGTCCGCGGCGATCTGCTGCTTCTCCGCGAAAGTGCAGGAGCCGCGCTGCACGAGCGCCACCGATCCGGCGACGTCGGCGGGGAAATCGGCCGCCTCGCAGCCGGGGGTGTCGTCGACGGCGGCGACCGACAGCGGCGCGGTCAAGCCGCCCTGCGGGGTCGCGGGCGAGTACTCCAGCGCGTCCCCGTCGACCGGCGCACCGGCCACGGCCAGCGCGAACGAGTCGAGGAAGTAGGCCTGGTAGTCGAATTCCGGCGTGGTGACGTCGAATCCGGCGCCGCGCAGCTTGCCCGCCACGTAGTCCACGCTGGCCTCGTACCCCTCGCGGCCGGACGCGCGGTTGCCGTCGTGGCCGTCGGCGATGCGCTGCAGCGCGACGAGGTGCCGGTGCACGGCGTCGACCTCGACCTGAGCCCCCAGATCGGTCGGCGCGGCGGACGCGGGGGCGGCGGCGACCAGGGCCGCGGCGAAGGCGGCGGACACGGCCGCGAAGCGGCGGCCCGATCTCACAGCAGTCATCTCGTTCTGCTCCCCAAGGGTGAGTGTGTGGTGGTCAGCTTCGACAGCTCTCACCGGTGAAGTCAAGATTGTCCGGATAATGGTTACAGCGGAACGGTTTTTCCCGGTATTGCCGGATCGGCGGCAACGACTACGGTCGTGACCATGTACGCCATCGCGATCCGTGAGCCGGGTGACCCGGAAGTGCTGGAGTGGACCGAGCAGGCCGATCCGCGGCCCGGTCCCGGTGAAGTGCTCGTGGACGTCGCGGCGGCCGGCGTGAACCGGGCCGACCTGTCCCAGCGGCAGGGCAACTACCCGCCGCCGAAGGGCGCCAGCGAGATCCTCGGCCTCGAATGCTCCGGCACGGTCGCCGAACTGGGCGAGGGCGTCACCGGCTGGCAGGTCGGCGACGAGGTGTGCGCGCTGCTCGCCGGTGGGGGCTACGCGGAGCGGGTCGTGGTGCCCGCCGCTCAGCTGTTGCCGGTGCCCGACGGCGTGGACCTGGTCGACGCGGCGGGACTGGCCGAGGTGTCCTGCACGGTGTGGTCGAACGTGGTCATGGAAGGCGGCCTCACCGAAGGGAAGCTGCTGCTGGTGCACGGCGGTTCCGGCGGCATCGGCACCAGCGCCATCCAGATCGGGCGGGCGCTGGGCGCCCGGGTCGCCGCGACCGCGGGCGCGGCCGAGAGCCGGGAGTTCTGCCGGGAGCTCGGCGCCGACCCGGTGATCAGCTACCGCGACGAGGACTTCGTCGAGGTGGTCAAGGGGCTCGGCGGGGCCGACGTGGTCCTGGACAACATGGGCGCGTCCTACCTGGACCGGAACCTCTCGGCGCTGGCGCCGGACGGGCATCTCGCGGTGATCGGCATGCAGGGCGGTCGCAAGGCCGAGCTGGACCTGGGGCGGATGCTGGTGAAGCGGCTGCACATCTCCGTGCTGGGCCTGCGCGGACGTCCGCTGGACGGGCCGACGGGCAAGGCCGCCATCGTCGCCGACGTGCGGGAGAAGCTGTGGCCGCACGTCGCCGCCGGGCGGGTCCGGCCGATCGTGCACAGCCGCATCCCGTTGCCGGAGGCGTCCCGCGCGCACTCGCTGCTGGAATCGGGCGGCGTGCACGGCAAGATCCTGCTCACCCGCTCCTGAACGGCGCGGATCAGTCGAGCGCGGCGACCGCCCGCAGGAGCTGATCGACCTCGTAGGTGTTCGTGTAGTGGGTGAGGCCGACGCGGACGGCACCGCCCACTTCACCGACGCCGAGCACCGCGAACACGCCGTGCGTGCCGGGGTCGGCGAACGCGCACACGCCCTGGTCGGCGAGGTGCTCGATGGCGTCGACGGCCTTCACGCCGTTGACGGTGAACGCCATCGACGGCACCCGGCGCATCGCGTCGCCGATGACCATCACGTGCCGCAGCCTGCGCAGCCCGCCGGTGAGGTTCGCCAGCAGACCCGCCTGGTAGGCCTTCGCCGAGCTCAGCGAGGTGAGCAGCCGCTCCCGCCGCGGTCCGATCGCCGCGTCGTCCAGGCCCGCCAAGTAGTCGATGGACGACACCAGCCCCGCCAGCAGCGGGTAGGCGTGCGGGCCGAGCTCCAGGCGGTCCGGTCCGCGCCAGCCGGGTTCCAGCGCCGCCGACGGCAACTGGTCGATCATCGCCGGGTCCCGGAACACCAGCGCGCCCACCGGCGGCCCGCCCCACGCGGAGGCGTTGAGCGCGAGCACGTCGGCGCCCATCGCGGTGATGTCCAGCGGCAGGAACGGTGCGGCGGCGGAGGCGTCGACGACCACCAGCGCGTCGTGCTCGGCGGCGATCTCGGCGATCTGGTGCACGTCCGGGCGGGTGCCCACGGCACCGGACGCGGCGGTGACGGCGACGACCTTGGTGCGCTCGTTGACCAGGTCGCGGTACTGCCACGCGGGCAGTTCGCAGGTCTCGATGTCCACCTCGGCCCACCGCACCTGGCAGCCGGAGCGCTGCGCGGCGCGCTGCCAGCACATCACGTTGGACGGGTGGTCGAGCCGGGACACGACGACGTCGTCGCCGATCATCCAGCCGTCGCCGAGCCCGTCGGCGAGCCGTTGCAGCAGCACGGCGGAGTTCGGCCCGAGCACCACCCCGGCAGGGTCGGCACCCACGAGATCGGCCAGTGCGCGACGAGCTGCGTCCACGATGGCCTCGGCGCGCTGCGAGGCGGGGAAGATCCCGCCAGGCCCGGAGACGGGGGCGCGCAACGCGGTGGAGACCGCGGTCGCGACCTGCTCGGGAACCTGCATGCCCGCCGGGGCGTCCAGGTGCACCCAGCCGTCGCCCAGCGCGGGGAAAAGCCCGCGAACAGCAGCGACGTCGAACGCCATGGTCACACCGTAGTGAGCGGGCCGGACTTGATGACCGCCGGGTGGCCCATTCCGGCTCCTCGTGCGCCCGATGCGCGCGCCAGGCGTCAGGATGGGGGCATGAACCAGAACGAACAGGACCCGCAGCGCGAGATCTTCGTGGTGGGGGAGGGCACACCGCTCGGTTCGGGCGTGGACCCCTCCGCCGAGGGCATGGGCGAGCGGGAGAACGTCGGAGAGCTCGTCGAGCAGCCCGCGAAGGTGATGCGGATCGGCACGATGATCAAGCAGCTGCTGGAGGAGGTGCGGGCCGCGCCGCTGGACGAGGCCAGCCGCAGCAGGCTCAAGGAGATCCACCAGTCCTCCATCCGGGAGCTGGAGGAGGGCCTGGCGCCGGAGCTCATCGAGGAGTTGGAACGCCTGTCGCTGCCGTTCGCGCAGGAGTCGACGCCCTCGGAGTCGGAGCTGCGCATCGCGCAGGCCCAGCTGGTGGGCTGGCTGGAGGGGCTGTTCCACGGCCTGCAGACGGCGCTGTTCGCGCAGCAGATGGCGGCGCGGGCGCAGCTGGAGCAGATGCGCCGCGGACTGCCCGCGGGCAGCGGCGGCGAGGCGGAGCAGTCCCCGCAGTCGAGGGGGACCGGCCAGTACCTGTGACGGCCGCGCACGTCCGGGGGTTCACGCAACGGTGACGGCCTGCGCGGGCGCACGCGCGCCCGAACGGGCGAGCGAGGGTGGGCGCGCCCGAGCTGTCCGGAATGTGCGCCCCGGTCGGCGTGGGTGCCTCCCTCTCCCCGGTGACCAGGGCGCTGTCGGTACTCTTACGCACCGTGCAGGCCACGAGCACGATCGAGAGACCAGCGGCTCCGCCCGAGACTTCGTCGCGGACCTGGTCCAAAGCGTTCAACGACCTCGTCGAGGGCGCCAAGCAGCGTCAGCTGTGGGCGCATCTCGGCTGGCAGGACATCAAGCAGCGGTACCGCCGTTCGGTGATCGGACCGCTGTGGATCACCATCAGCATGGGCGTGATGGTGACCGGGCTGGGCATCCTCTACGGGAGCCTGTTCGGCACGGACCTGCGGGAGAAGCTGCCGCACCTCGCGGTCGGCTTCATCATCTGGGAGTTCATCCGCAACTGCGTGACCGAGGGCACCGAGGTGTTCATCAAGAACGAGGGGCTGATGAAGCAGCTCCCCGCTCCGCTGAGCGTGCACATCTACCGGCTGGTGTGGCGGCAGACGCTGTTCTTCCTGCACAACCTGATCATCTACTTCCTGCTGCTGGCCATCTTCGCGCTGGCCGGGACGCCGATCCCGGTGAACTGGACGATCATCGTCGCGATCCCGGCGCTGCTGCTGATCATGATCAACGGCATCTGGGTGGCCACCCTGTTCGGCGTGATCGCCACCCGCTTCCGGGACATCCCGCCGGTGATCCAGAGCATCATGACGATGGCGCTGTTCATGTCCCCGATCACCTGGGGCATGTTCGAGTTCGAGCACAACGACCAGAACGCGTGGCGGCAGATCTTCGTCGACGGCAACCCGCTGTCGCACTACATCGCGATCTTCCGCGACCCGTTGATCGGGTTCGACCAGCACCTGTACCACTGGTACTGGGTCCTGGGCTGCACCGTCGTCGGCTTCCTGCTGGCAGCCGTGGTCCTGCGCAACTACCGCGCCCGCGTCCCCTACTGGGTCTGAGGGAGATCGAACGATGGTCAGCATCGACGTCTGGAACGCCGCGGTCGACTTCCCGATCTTCGACGCGAAGTCCCGCTCGCTGAAGAAGGCCGTGCTCGGCAAGGCCGGCGGCAAGATCGGCACCGACAGCAAGGTGCCGATCATCGAGGCACTGCACGACATCGACCTGCACCTCAGCCACGGCGACCGGCTCGCGCTGGTCGGCCACAACGGTGCGGGCAAGTCCACGCTGCTGCGGCTGCTGGCGGGCATCTACGAGCCGACCCGCGGCAGCGCCCGCGTCGTCGGCAAGGTCGCGCCGGTGTTCGACCTCGGCGTCGGCATGGACCCGGAGATCTCCGGGTACGAGAACATCGTCATCCGCGGTCTGTTCCTCGGCATGAACCGCAAGCAGATGGAAAAGCGGATGGACGAGATCGCCGAGTTCACCGAACTCGGCGACTACCTGGACATGCCGCTGCGCACCTACTCGACGGGCATGCGGGTGCGCCTCGCCATCGGCGTGGTCACCTCCATCGACCCCGAGATCCTGGTGCTCGACGAGGGCATCGGCGCGGTCGACGCGGACTTCCTGGAGAAGGTGCGCGACCGGCTCAAGGAGCTCGTGAAGCGCTCCGGCATCCTGATCTTCGCCTCGCACTCGGACGAGTTCCTGATGGAGCTGTGCAACTCGGCCGTGTGGATGGACAAGGGCGGGATCCGCGAGCACGGTTCGCTGCGCAGCGTGCTGACGTCCTACAAGGGCAAAGACCCGTTCGAAAACCTCAGTCCGGAAATGCTGGCGCAGGTCAGTGACACGGCCACCGCCACGATCGGGAGCGACAAAGCACCATGAGCGCCGACTCCGCCGAGCAGCCGCAACTTCCCGCAGATTCCGTCGTCGCGGTGATCGTCACCAGGCATCGCCGCGAGCTGCTCGCGGAGTCGCTCAAGGTGATCGCCACCCAGACGCGGGTGCCGGATCACCTGGTGGTCGTCGACAACGGGCCGGACCAACCGGCGCGGCAGGTCGTCGAGGACTGCCCGATCCCGTCGACGTACCTGCCCTCGCGGCACAACCTCGGCGGCGCGGGCGGGTTCGCGCTGGGCATGCTGCACGCGCTGGCGCTCGGCGCGGAGTGGGTGTGGCTCGGCGACGACGACGGCCGGCCCGCTGACGACCAGGCGCTGGCGACGCTGCTCGACGTGGCGCGCACCCGCAAGCTCGCCGCGGTCTCGCCGGTCGTGGTGAACATCAACCGGCCGGACAAGCTGGCGTTCCCGCTGCGCCGCGGCCTCACCTGGAAGCGGCGCCCGGAGGAGCTCAGCGCTCCCGGCGGGGACGCCGACTTCCTGCCGGGGATCGCGTCGTTCTTCAACGGCGCGCTGTTCCGCGCGGCCACGCTGGACGTGGTGGGCGTGCCGGACTACCGGCTGTTCGTCCGCGGCGACGAGGTGGAGCTGCACCGCCGCGTGGTGCGCTCGGGGCTGCCGTTCGGCACCTCGCTCAAGACGCGGTTCGTGCACCCGGACGGTTCGGACGAGTTCAAGCCGATGCTCGGCGGCCGGTTCCACGCGCAGGACCCGTCGGACGAGAACAAGCGCTACTACACCTACCGCAACCGCGGTTATCTGCTCTCGCAGCCGGGGATGCGCAAGATCGGGGCGCTGGAGTTCCTGCGGTTCGGGCTGTACTTCGTCGGCCAGCGCCGTGATCTGAAGGCGTTCCGCGAGTGGCTCCGCCTGGTCCGGCAGGGGCGCCGGGAGCAGTTCTTCCGCCGCTGAACGGGACGGTTCATCTTCCGCCGATCAAGGTCACCCGATCGCGTCTAGTTGGTTTGCCACTTGAGTGTCCACTGCGATAGAAGTATGCTGTGGTCAACAAGAAGCTGAAGCCGGCCAAGGTGCTGAGTCTCGCGCGGCGCGCGGCCCGAAATGCGAAGACGACGATCCAAGAGATCCCGGGCAGAGGTAAGGGCTCGCATCGGATCTTCGCGGTCTACGACCGAGAAGGCGCCGAAGTGGCCCGGTTCGGTTTAACCGGGCACAACAAAGAGATCTCTTGGTACGTGCTCACGCACATCGAGACCGGTTTGGCTCCCATTTTCGGCGACAAGTGGCTGGAGGACCGATGAGCTCCGAGCAGCTGGGCAGCTACCGAGTGGACGTGAGCAGGCAGGATCGAAGCTGGGTGGTGCACGTCCAGGGCCTGCCCGCCGGGGCCACTGAAGTGGATCACCTCGAGGAGCTCGACCTTGAGGTGCGAGACCTCATCGCCGGGCTCGCCGACCGAGAGCCGGACTCCTTCCGCATCGACTGGCGGTACCTGCAAGGCGATGTCGAGTACACCCGGCCCGTCGAAGAGTTGCGGCACTGGACGGCCGAGTCCAAGCGGGCGGCGGCGAACGCCGAGCGGGCGCGCTTGGAGATCATCACGACGTTGCGCTCCGCGGGCTTGAGCCAGCGGGTGATCGCCGAGGTGATCGGAACTTCGCACCAGCGGGTCGCTCAACTGATGGCGGAGGCGTCCTGAACCGTCCGTTGCGACGGTCACCGATCGGTCACGGGGGATCACGGGACGCTGAGAGACACCTGAGAATCACTCGATCGAGGCTGCTCATAGCGTCGGCAAACATCTCGGTTCCGGCCGCGTCGAACGCGCCGGAAGTCCCAGGACCAGGGACTACTATTCTCCTGGCGTGCTTAAGGGGCAGGAAGACAGCAGTCGCAAGGACGACCCATCGGAGTCGTCCTCGGATCAGGCGGCGGACTCTCCGGCACGTCCGGCGGCGAGCCGGCGCGACCCGTCCGCCAAGCAGCTGAGGTGGTTCGCCTCCGTGCTGGGGTTGCTGGGCGCCGTACTGGCGATCGCGGTGCCCTTCCTGCCGGTCGACCACAACATCAACACCTTGAGATGGCCCACCGCCGAGGGCACCAAGTCGGTCTCCGCGCCGCTGGTGAGCTTCTCGCCGCTGTGGATGAACGCGAACGTGCCGTGCGAATCGGTGCGCAGCGTCGACGCGCGCACCAACGGTCCGGCGAACCTGCTGAGCACGAACCCGCCGAACTCGGACTACGGCAACCTCACCGGCATGACCCTGCAGGCCGACAACGGCCAGGTCACCCTGCTGTCCAAGGGCCAGCAGGTCGGCACGGTGCCGGTCCCGGCGGGCGACTGCGCCATCACGGTGCGCTCCGACGTCGCCGGCACCAAGGTGAAGCTCGGTGACGAGACGCTGGCGAACCTGCGCGGCGACCAGCGCCCGCAGCTGACCGGCATCTTCTCCGACATCGACTCGACCCGCGACAACATCGACGGCCTGTCCTTCGAGGCCCGCGTCGACAACCGCTACGAGAGCAGCGCGACGCCGATCAAGCTCACCGTGATCGGCCTGGCGGTGCTGGCCTTCATCGGCTCCGTGGTGTGCCTGCGGCGCCTGGACGTGCGCGCGGGACGACGCCCGCCCCGGCTGGTGCCGCGCGGCTGGTGGAAGCCGACGCTGCGGGACGTCTCGGTGTTCGGCGCGCTGATCATCTGGTGGATCGCGGGCGCGATGACCTCCGATGACGGCTACATCCTCACCATCGCGCGAGCGCGCGAGAGCGCCGGCTACATCAGCAACTACTACCGCTGGTTCGCGGTGCCGGAAGCGCCGTTCGGCTGGTTCTACGAGCTGTACTCGATGTGGGTGCAGATCTCCACGGCCACGCCGTGGGTGCGGCTGCCCGCGTTGCTGATGGGCTCGGTCAGCTGGCTGCTGATCAGCCGCGAAGTGCTGCCGAGGCTGGGCCAGCAGGTCCGGCGCAGCAACGCCGCGGGCTGGGCCGCCGCGGCCGTGTTCCTCGCGTTCTGGCTGCCCTACAACAACGGCCTGCGCGCCGAGCCGGTCATCGCGCTGTTCTCGCTGCTGGCGCTGTGCGCCGTGGAGCGCGCGGTCGCCACCGGCCGCCTGATGCCCGCCGCGCTGGGCCTCGTCGTGGCCGCGCTCGCGCTGGGCGCCGGTCCGCACGGCCTGGTCGCGGTGCTGCCCTACATCGCGGCGCTCAAGCCGCTGCTGCGGTTGGTGCGGCAGCGGGCCAAGGACTACGGCTGGGTACCGGTGCTGGCGCCGATCGCGGCGTGCGGCTTCATCATCCTGGCCGCCGTGTTCGCGGACCAGACCTGGCAGTCGATCATGGACGCCACGGACCTGCGCACCGAGATCGGCCCGAGCGAGGACTGGTACCAGGAGCTCAACCGCTACAACCTGCTGTTCAGCCCCACCCCGGACGGTTCGCTGGTGCGCCGGTTCCCGGTGCTGCTGGTGATGCTGTGCCTGGCGACGTGCGCGGTGATGCTGCTGCGCCGCGGTCGCATCCGCGGTGCGGCGCTCGGCCCGAGCCGCCGCCTGCTGGCCGTGGCCGCGCTGTCGTTCGTGGCGCTGGCCCTGACCCCCACCAAGTGGTCGCACCACTTCGGCATCTTCGCCGCCGTCGGCGGGGCGCTCGCCGCGTTGACGGCGCTGGCCACGAGCAGCACGGTGCTGCGATCGCGGCGCAACCGGGCGGCGTTCTTCTCCGGGCTCATGGTGATCTGCGCGTTCGCCTCGACCGGGCCGAACGCGTGGTGGTACGTCTCCGGTTGGGGCGTGCCGTGGTTCGACAAGGCCCCGTCGATCGACGGCCGCAACGCGAGCACGCTGCTGCTGGGCATCGCGGCCATCGCGGGCATCGTGGCGTTCGTCGAGCACTTGAGGCTGGACGAGAAGAACCCGAAGGTCGTCGAGAGCGTCGAACCCGGCCGGACCGGCATGGAGAAGCGCAGCCGCGCGCTGCGGCTCGGCACGGCACCGCTGGCGATCATCTGCGCGCTGCTGGTGCTGGGCGAGCTCGCGACCTTCGGCAAGGTCATCCAGAAGCAGGCGGGCACCTACAGCCTGGGCATGGACAACATCAAGCAGCTCGCCGGTTCCAGCTGCGGCCTGTCCGACTACGTGTACGTGGAGCCCGATCCGAAGGCGGGCATGTTGCCGGTCGCCGGGCAGCAGCCGTCCAAGCCCGTGCCGGACTTCGAGGTGCCCAAGCGCAACGCCGACAAGGAGAACGCCGAGCAGTACTTGGCGCCGAAGATGGAGGGCTTCCGCAAGCCGGGCCTGCCCGTCGGCGACGGTTCCGACCCGGAGGAGCCGGACTGGCGCCCGCCGCACCAGTTCGGCGACGACAAGGCCCCGGTGTGGGGCAGCTACGACGAGGCGGGCACCGGCACCGGTGAGCTGCGCACCCAGTGGTACGACCTGCCGGAGCGCGCGGCGACGGGCGAGGTGCCGGTGGTGCTGAGCCTCGCGGGTGCCGAGGGCGGCGCGAACGCGCTGGTGCTGGAGTTCGGCCGGGACACCCCGCAGGGCTTCGAGATGATGCACCGGCAGTTCGTCGGCCAGGGCCCGGCTCCGCAGTGGCGGGACTACCGGTTCACCGTCGGCGGTGAGGCCGAGGGCGCCACGAAGATGCGCGTCGTCGGTGTCGACCAGGCGGTCTCGCCGAACGGCTGGCTCGCGGTGAGCGCGCCGCGCGCGCCGCAGCTGCAGAACATGACCGACGTCGTCGGCGACGCCCCCACGTTCGTGGAGTGGACGGCGGCGCTGGTGCACCCCTGCCTGCAGATCTCCGGGATCCGCAACGGCGTCGCCGAGATGCCGCGGTTCCGGGTCTCGGCCGGCGCCGAGGTGCGCGACATCGGCGCGGGCTGGTCCTCGCCGGACGCGGGCGGTCCGTTCGGCTGGATGAACGTCAGCTCCAGCGTGCGGGAACTGCCGACGTACATGCGCGGGGACCTGACGCGGGACTGGGGTTCGCTCTACGAGGTGGACCCGTACCAGCCGGACGCGTTGCCCGCGGAGACCGCGATGGACGTGCGCAAGGAGACCCATTCGGGCCTGTGGACGCCGGGGCCGCTGACGAAGACGGTGGAGCTGCCGGGCGACGTGCCCAGCTCCGACGACCGCAACGACGTCAAGCAGCTCGGCGGTGACGAACCGCAGCAGTAGGAGCAGTCCGACGCGGCCCGCTCGACCGGATCAGGTCGGGCGGGCCGCTTCGCGTCCGCCCAGGGTGAAAACGGGGCGCCGGGCGTCCGCCGAGGGTGAAAGCGCCTGCCGCCGGGGCGCGGGCGGTGGTGCGCTGGGGGGCATGAGTGAGAAGCGACCAGGATTGATCCTGCACTTGGCGGGCGTGTCCCAGCCCCTGCACATCGCGTTGGACGCCACCGAAGCGGAAACGCTCGACGGGCGGCTGGCGGAGCTGATGGGTTCCGGCGGTACGACGTTGCTGACGACGGCGGACGGCGGCAAGTTCGCGGTGAACTTCGCCCACGTCGCCACCGCGCACGTGGAGAGCACCCGCTCCGACAGCAACGCCTACGGGGCGCCCGACCGGGCCACCGGCTTCGGGAGCTGAGCGCCGGGCGCGAACGGCCCGTGCGCCCGGCGGCACCGGGCGGGTGGGGCGTTCGCGCCCTGTTCGCGCGGTGTCAGTCGCGGAAGACGACCCACTTCAGCATCACGAAGTTGATCAGCGTGCCGAGGCCCTGGGCGATCACCCAGAACAGCCCGAACTGCCAGGCCTCGCGCGCGTCGAACAGGAAGCACAGCAGCTCGTTCGAACCCATGTTCACGAAGAACGTGGTCGTGTAGACGATCGCGAAGGCCCCGGCCTTGGCCGTGGAGTTGCCGGAGCTGGCACCGCTGAAGGTGAACTTCCGGTTGATCAGGTACGACGCGGTGGTGCCGAGGATGAACGAGATCGACTTCGACAGCCACGTCGGCCACCCGAGCACGCCCAGCAGCACCGAGTACGTACCCGCGTCGATCAGGGCGCAGAACCCGCCGATGGCCACGAAGCGGAAGAGCTGCTGGAACAGCCCGAGCTTCTTGAGCTCGGCGTCTGCGCCGGATTCGGCCACGGCCACTGGTTCACCCCAAGTGTCGGCAACAGCGTCGGTACGGCAGGCCCGGAGGCGAACGCCCCGCAAGTCGCCCCGAAAAGTGTAGCGGTGAACCTCTGCGCCCCCTGGTGCACCTGTGCTAGCGGGGCGCTACCCGCCCGTACTCGGGGACGCGCCGCGGATAGACTCGGCTGGGTGGGATCGGGACAGCACGACCATGCGACCAGCGAACGGGTTCAGCGACTGGCCGGGTGGGGGCGCACGGCGCCGACCTCGGCTCGAGTCGTGAGCACCCCGGACGTCGACGTGATCGCGCGAGCGGTCCGCGAAGCGGGCCCGCGCGGCGTCATCGCCCGCGGCCTCGGCCGCAGCTACGGCGACCCGTCGCAGAACGCGGGCGGCACCGTCATCGACATGACCGCGCTGAACCGCGTGCACCAGGTCGACGCGGACGAGGCGACGGTCGTGGTCGACGCGGGCGTCTCGCTGGACACGCTGATGCGCCGCCTGCTGCCGTACGGCCTGTGGATCCCGGTGCTGCCGGGGACCCGCCAGGTCACCGTCGGCGGCGCCATCGGTTCCGACATCCACGGCAAGAACCACCACTCGCAGGGTTCGTTCGGCAGCCACGTGCTGTCGCTGGACCTGCTCACCGCCGACGGTTCGGTGCGGACCCTGTCGCCGCAGGGCACCGGCTCCGAGCTGTTCTGGGCGACGGTCGGCGGCATGGGGCTGACCGGCATCATCCTGAAGGCCACGATCCGGCTCAAGCGCGTCGAAACGGCGTACTTCCTGGTCGACAACGTGCAGACGAAGAACCTCGACGAGCTGATCGAGCACTTCACCGACGGCTCCGACGGCAACTACATCTACTCCGTGGCCTGGTTCGACTCGCTGGCGCGTGGCGAGAACCTGGGTCGCGCGCTGTTGACCAGGGGCAACTCCGCGACGCTGGAGGACCTGCCGAAGAAGCTGCGCAAGGACCCGTTGAAGTTCAACGCCCCGCAGCTGATGACGGCGCCGCCGATCTTCCCGAACGGGCTGGTGAACAAGTACACGATCACCGCCTTCAACGAGGTCTGGTACCGCAAGGCGCCGACGAAGTTCGGGGCCGTGCAGAACATCACCCAGTTCTTCCACCCGCTCGACCTGGTCGGCGAGTGGAACCGGATCTACGGTCCGAACGGTTTCCTGCAGTACCAGTTCATGGTGCCGTTCGGGCAGGAGGCGATGTTCCGCCGGTCCATCGACAAGATCAGCGCCAGCGGGCACGCGTCGTTCCTGAACGTGCTCAAGACCTTCGGCAAGGGCAACGACGCCCCGATGTCCTTCCCCAGCGAGGGCTGGACGCTGACCGTCGACATCCCGATCACGCCCGGCCTCGACCGGTTGTGCCAGGAGCTCGACGAGCTGGTGCTCGACGCGGGCGGCAGGCTCTACCTCGCCAAGGAGTCGCGGACGTCGGCGGAGATGATCGAGCGGATGTACCCGCGCATCCACGAGTGGCGCAAGATCCGCGCCTCGGTCGACCCCGAGGGCGTGTTCCATTCCGACCTGTCCCGGAGGTTGAGCCTGTGACCGCAGCGTTGCAGAACCGGAAGCTGATGGGCTGGGCGCGCACCGCGCCGACCCACGCCCAGGTGCTGAGCACCCCTGACGTCGACGCCATCGCCCGCGCCGTCCGCGAGGCGGACGAGCGCGGCGTGATCGCCCGCGGCCTCGGCCGCAGCTACGGCGACGTGTCGCAGAACGCGGGCGGCACCGTCATCGACATGACCGCGCTGAACCGCATCCACGACATCGACCCGGACAACGCCGTGGTCGACGTGGACGCGGGCGTGAGCCTGGACCAGCTGATGAAGGCGGCGCTGCCGCACGGCCTGTGGGTGCCGGTGCTGCCGGGCACCCGCCAGGTCACCATCGGCGGTGCCATCGGCTGCGACATCCACGGCAAGAACCACCACTCGCACGGGAGCTTCGGCAACCACGTGGTGTCGATGGACCTGCTCACCGCGGACGGCGAGGTCCGCACCCTGACCCCGGACGGGGAGGGCTCCGAGCTGTTCTGGGCGACGGTGGGCGGTGTCGGGCTGACCGGCATCGTGCTGCGCGCCAAGGTGAAGATGAAGCGCACCGAGAGCGCGTACTTCATCGTCGACGCCGACCGCACGAAGGACCTGGACGAGACGCTGGAGCTGTTCTCCAACGGGTCCGACATGAACTACGACTACTCGATGGCGTGGTTCGACGCGATCTCCACCGGCCCGAAGCTGGGCCGCTCGGCGTTCTCCCGTGGCTCGCTGGCCAAGCTCGACGAGCTGCCGCCGAAGCTGCGCGCGGACCCGTTGAAGTTCGACGCCCCGCAGCTGCTGACCTTCCCGGACGTCTTCCCGAACGGCCTGGCCAACAAGCTGACGTTCAGCACGCTCAGCGAGGTCTGGTACCGCAAGACGCCGAAGGCGGGCCGTGGTCAGGTGCAGAACCTGACGGCCTTCTACCACCCGCTGGACATGTTCGGCGAGTGGAACCGCGCCTACGGCTCCAAGGGGTTCCTGCAGTACCAGTTCATCCTGCCGTTCGACCAGCACGAAGCGCTGCGCACGCTGGTGAAGCGCATCGCGGAGTCCGGGCACGTGTCGTTCCTGAACGTGCTCAAGCGGATGGGCGACAGCAGCCGCGCGCCGCTGTCGTTCGCGATGCCGGGCTGGACGATCACCGTCGACTTCCCGATCAAGGACGGGCTCAGCCGGTTCTGCCAGGAGCTCGACGACCTGGTGCTGGGTGCGGGCGGTCGCCTGTACTTCGCGAAGGATTCGCGCACCACGCCGGAGATGATCCAGCAGATGTACCCCCGTCTCGACGAGTGGCGCAAGGTGCGCGCCGCCGTCGACCCGCAAGGAATCTTCCACTCCGATCTGTCCCGAAGGTTGGCCCTGTGATCGACGCCGTTGGAAACCCGCAGTCCCTGTTCATCCTCGGTGGTACGTCCGACATCGCGCTGGCGACCGCGGAGCAGTACGCGAACCAGCGCCCGCTGCGGATCGTGCTGGCCGCGCGCCCGGAGGAAGCCGACCTGGTCGAGGCCGCCGCGGAGCGGCTGCGCAAGACCGGCAGCACGGTCAGCACCATCGAGTTCGAGGCCACCGACCCGGAGACGCACGGCGAGGTCGTCGAGAAGGCCTTCGCCGACGGCGACATCGACGTCACCCTGGTCGCCTTCGGCGTGCAGCTCGACAACGAGAAGTGCTGGACCGACCCGGCCGCGGCGCGGCTGACCGCCGAGGTCAACTACGTGGCGCCGATGTCGCTGGGCGTGCACCTGGCGAACAAGCTGCGCAAGCAGGGCCACGGGCACCTGGTGATGATGGCCTCGCCCGCCGGTGAGCGCGCCCGCCGGACGAACTTCGTCTACGGCTCCGCCAAGGGCGGCATCGACCTGTTCTACTCCGGCCTGACCTACGCCCTGGAAGGCTCGGGCGTGAAGGTCACGGTCGTGCGGCCGAACTTCGTGAAGACGAAGCTCACCGCCGGCATGAAGCCCGCCCCGATGGCGCAGACGCCCGAGCAGGTCGGCGCCGCGATCATCGACGCGGTCCGCAAGGGCAAGGAGTCCATCTGGGTCCCGGGGCAGATGCGCTGGGTGATGGTCGTGCTGCGGCACCTGCCGCGGGTGATCTTCCGCCGCCTGTCGTTCTGATCCGCGACGCGTGAGCGAAGGGCCGCCGGGCGAACCGGCGGCCCTTTCTCATGCCCGGTCAGCCGGCCCGGCGACCAGCAGCGGAGTTCCCCCGGTGATGCGCAGGAGCTCCGCGAACGTGCTCGGGAACATGGCGTGCTCGCTGCCCGCTCCCGCCCACACGGTCGGGTGCTCGGCCAACGCCCGGTCCACGACCGTGCGGATCCGCCGAGGGTGACCGACCGGGCCGACGCCGCCCACCGGCTGACCGGTCGCGTCGAGCACGAACTCCGGTGTGGCGCGGCGGATCCACCCGATCCCGAGCTCCCGCGCGACGTGCGCGGTGTCCACCCGGTGCGCGCCGCTCGCGATCACCAGCAGCGGCTCGTCGTCCACCGCGAACACCAGGCTGTTCGCGATGGCCGCGGCGGTGCAGCCGAGGCGTTCCGCGGCCGCCGCCGCGGTCGGCACCGGTTCGGCGAACTCGACGACCTCTCCCGGCACGTCGAGTTCCCGGAGTCGTGCGCTGAAGGCGTTGATGATGTCGGTCATCTCCGCACTCTGGCGCGGTCCGGTTCGGCACGGCAACCCGATTGGCGCCGCACGCGACGGGAACGGTGCGGCCGGTCAGCCGGTGCGCAGCGGGAGCTTGCGGACGCCGGTCATGTTCGGGTTCGGCTGGAACTCCGGCGGATCGGCCGGATCGGTGGCGAGGACGGGGAACCGGTCGAACAGCTTGCCGAGCGCGACGCGCCCTTCGAGCCGAGCCAGCGGCGCGCCGAGGCAGAAGTGGACGCCGCGCCCGAACCCGAGGTGCGGATTGGGGTCGCGGGTCGGGTCGAAGACGTCCGGGTTCGAGAACCGCCGCGGATCCCGGTTCGCGGCGGCGGCCCACACCATCAGCAACTGATCGGCGGGAATGCGCTGACCGCCGAGCTCCGCCTCGGTGCTGGTGACCCGCCCGAGCGTGGCGAACGGGCTGAGGAACCGCAGCGATTCCTCGATCACGGCGGGCAGCGAGGACCTCTCCGCGCGGGCGCGGGCCTGGTGCTCGGGGTGCGCGTCGAGGCACAGCACGGTGTTGCCCAGCAGCATCGTGGTCGTGATGTGCCCGGCGATGAGCAGCACGTTCGCGAAGTTGACGACTTCCGCGCGGGTGAGCCGCTCGCCGTCCACCTCGGCTTCGACGAGCTTGCTGAGCAGGTCCTCGCGCGGGTGCGCGCGGCGTTCGTCGACGTGCCCGCCCAAGTACTCGGTGAGGTTGCGGACCTGGGCGAGCACCGCGTCGAGCTCGCGCTGCTGCTCCGGCGTCTGCTCCTTGAGCGACGGCGTCGCGTCGCGGGTGAACATCGCGTCCACCCACTCCTTGAACAGCTCGCGGTCGCTCGCGGGCACGCCCAGCAGCTCGGCGATGACGATCACCGGCAGCGGATAGGCGAGGTCGGCGACGAGCTCCAGCCGGTCCGCGCCGTCGACGGCGTCGAGCAGTTCGTCGGTGAGTCCGGCGATGCGCGGTTCGAGCCCGGCGACGACCTTCGGGGTGAAGGCGTGGCTGACGAGCTTGCGCAGCTTGTTGTGCTCCGGCGGGTCCATCCGCACCAGGTTGCCGTCGGCGAACTCGTCGCCCTGCGGGAACAACCTGCTGGTGTCGGAGGAGAACGTCGCCGGGTCGCCGAGCAGCTGGACGGCTTCCGGGTGCCCGTAGACGTTCCACAGCCCGGTCGCCTCGTCGTGCTGCACCGGGTCGCGGGGCCGTTCGCCGTGCAGCCAGAACTGCGATGTCGGTAATCCCCAGTTCTCGATCGCGGTCATGATGTCCCCTTCATCAAGCGTCGACGGGTATCACCGGGAGGCGTTCGCCGCGTCCAACGCGTCGAACAGCTCCCGGTAGCCGGTGATCAGTTCGGTGAGCAGCGCGTCGATCCGGTCCGCGACCGCGCGCACCACGGCCGGGTCCGGTCGTTCCGGCGGTTCGAAGGCGTGCCGGATGGTGTGGGCGAGTGCATCGGCCTTGAGCTCCCGGTCGATGCCGGAGACCGCGGGCTTGTAGTCGTCGGCCAGGAAGAACCCGAGCGCGGCGGCGTTGAGCGTGTAGGCGAGGTCGGGCACGTCCGCGCGCAGCAGTCCGGACTCGGCGAGCACCGAGTAGAAGCGCTCGTTGGTCTCCTGCATCCGATCGGAGCCGGCGCGCTCCCGGAGCGCCCCCAGCATCTCGGTGTCCCCGGTGACCAGCGCCAGCGCCAGCGGCCGGCGGAAGGTCACGAGGTAGGCCAGCCGCAGCAACCGGTGCGGGCGGACCTCGTTCGGGTCGGCGCGCAGCGCCCCCAGCACGTCCTCGACCAGCGCGACCGACTCGCGGACGAGCAGGCTCTGGAACAGCGCGACCTTGGTCTTCCAGTGCAGGTAGACGGTGCCCTTCCCGACGCCGGCCTGGCGGGCGACGTCGTCGATGGTCACCTTCCGGTAGCCGTGGCGCAGCAGCAGCTCTCCTGCCGCGTCGAGGATCCGGTCGGCTCGATCGGTGTTGCGGGGCACTCGGTGTCCTTCCCTGCGCCGGGCCGCGGGCCCGACCGTCGTGTCCACGTGACCGGATTCGCTCATCTGGTCACGTGGTCACGCTAATCCCGCCCGCACCCGTTGCCAAGCACTTTTCGCCGAACGGCTCGCTGCTCGCGGTGGAGCAGCGGGCGGGGCGCTCACCGGAGCCGGCGACGGTGCGTCACGGCTGCGGTTCCGGTGCCGCTCCTCGTCACTCGAAAGTGCAGCTTCGTAGTGGCTGACCTGCCTGGAAGCTCTTGACCGGCGCGCATTCGCCCGGCAGGAGGACTAACTTCGAGGGTCACCTGAGATGTCGCGAGAAGGGAGCCGTCATGGGACTCGGCAGCCTCAAGGACAAGCTGATGAACATGGGCAAGCAGCACAGCGACAAGGTCGAACAAGGCATCGACAAGGGAAGTGACGCAGCCAAGAAGAAGTTCGGCCACGAGCAGCAGGTCGATCAGGCCGCCGAGAAGGGCAAGGACTACTTCCGCAATCAGGACTCAGGGCCGCAGCAGTAGTCACCGCTCCGCTGCTCGGCCGAAGCCGACCGGCGGGACCTGGCGAGGGTGGTCCTGAACCTGGTGGTGGCCGGCAGCTCCCTGGAAAGGGGTCGTCCGTGATGGACGGCCCCTTTCCCTGTGTCCGACGGCGGGAACGGAACGGCTGAAAACCCGCAGCCGATGTCTGTGGCGATCGCCGCAGGGCGCCTGGCCCTCTTTTGATCTTGTCAGCGGCGAAGCCGCTGAGCAGTGACCAGCTTGAGCAAGTCGACCACCCGCGGGTTCTCAGGTGTCTTCTCGCGAGGACGGCTTTTTCCCTCGTGGCGGAGCCACTTGGGAAAAAGATCCCGCAGCGAGGAAACCGCTGAGGTTCCGCTACCCGACCCCTACCCAGGCCAGGGACCAAAGCCAGGCAATCAGCCGTCCAGCAGCAGGACCACGTGCAGGGTGCGCGGGCCGTGCACGCCCTCGACCCGGTCCAGCTCGATGTCCGAGGTCGCCGACGGGCCGCTGATCAGGGTCGTCGGCCGGGTCGGTTCGAGCCGGGCCACCGCTTCGGGGATGCCGGTGACGACCGCGGACAGCGCCACCACGCACACGTGCAGGTCCGGAACGAGGGTGAGCGCGCGCCGCCCCTGGTCCGGGGACGCGTCGAGGAAGATCGTCCCGGTTTCGGCGCAGGTCACCGCCGACCCGGTGACGACGCCGTCCAACGCGTCGAGGCGGTCCGGGGGCACCTCGGCGGAGTCGACCACGACCTCGCCGCCGAACTCCGCGAGCCACCCGCGGTCGAGACCCGCGGGGACGCCGATGCGCGCGGCGCCGCCGAGCGCCCTCGCGACGGTGGCCGCGACGTCGGCAGCGGCGCACTGGTGCACCGTGGCCTGGTAGTCCTCCAGCCGGTCGACCAGCAGCTCCCGCTTCTCGTCGGCCGGGAGGTCGCGGTCCCGGCGGTAGTCGCGCGGGACCTGCACGGCGGCGGGCGGGGCGATGGCGAGCGCGTCGCGCACCCGGCCCAGCACGGTGTCGCGGGCGTTCACGGCCGGCCTCCTTCGCGGTGGGCGTCGTCGATCGCGGCCCGGCCCTCCGCGGAATCCCACCACTGCCGGAAGGTCTGCTTCGGCGGTACCGGCAGATCCCGCGCCGCCGTCCAAGCGCTGCCCGGCGGCGGCAGCGTCCGGATCCGCCCGCCGCGCCCGAGCAGCCGTCCCAGCTGCGCCGCGCGCTGCGCCGCGGTCCACCGGCCGGAGGTGGCCATGGCCGTGGAAGCGGCCTTCATCATCAGCTGCTCCGCGCTGACGCGGGCTTCCTCGACGTGCTGGTGGCGCAGCTCCACCAGCAACGACGGTATGTCGATCTTCACGGGACAGGCGTCGAAGCAGGCCCCGCACAGACTCGACGCGTACGGCAGGGACGAGTTCGGATCACCGCCTCCGGTGTCCATCCCGGCCAGCTGCGGGGTCAGCACCGCGCCGATCGGCCCCGGATAGGTGGAGCCGTAGGCGTGCCCGCCGGTCCGCTCGTAGACGGGGCACACGTTGAGGCAGGCCGAGCACCGGATGCAGTGCAGCGCCTCGCGACCCACCTCGTCGGCCAGCGTCGCGGTGCGGCCGTTGTCCAGCAGCACCAGGTGGAACTCCTGCGGTCCGTCGTCGGGCGTGACGCCGGTCCACATCGAGGTGTACGGGTTCATCCGCTCGCCGGTGGAGGAGCGGGGCAGCAGCTGCAGGAACACTTCGAGGTCGGCGTAGGCGGGGATCAGCTTCTCCAGTCCCATCACCGTGATCAGCGTCTCCGGCATGGTCAGGCACATCCGGCCGTTGCCCTCGGACTCCACCACCGACAGCGTGCCGGTCTCGGCGATGCCGAAGTTGGCCCCGGAGATGGCGACCCGCGCCCGCATGAACCGCTCGCGCAGGAACCGCCGCGCCGCGTTGGCCAGGTGCGTCGGGTCGTCGTCCAAGCCGGGGTCCACCCCCGGCATGGAGCGCAGGAAGATCTCGCGGATCTCGGAGCGGTTGCGGTGGATCGCGGGCACCAGGATGTGCGAGGGGCGGTCCTCGCCGAGCTGCACGATCAGCTCCGCCAGGTCTGTTTCGATAGCGGTGATGCCCTCGTCGGCGAGGTGCTCGTTGAGCCCGATCTCCTGGGTGGCCATGGACTTGACCTTGAGGGCTTCGTCGGCGCCGGTGTCCTTGACCAGACCGGTGACGATCGCGTTGGCCTCGGCGGCGTCGCGCGCCCAGTGCACGTGCCCGCCGCGCTCGGTCACCGCCCGTTCGAACTGCTCCAGCAGCTCGGGCAGCCTGGCCATGACGTCGCGCTTGACCGCCGCGCCCGCCGAGCGCAGCTGCTCCCAGTCGGGCAGCTCCCCGGTGACCTGCAGGCGCTTGTTCCGGATCGTGCGGGTGGCCTTGCCGACGTTGCGGCGCATCTGGGTGTTGCCGAGTTCGGTGCGGGCCGCGGCGGGGAACGGTTCCTCGCCGCGCAGGTTGCCGGCTCCGCGCGGGGGAGCGGTGGGCATGCCGAGGAAGGTGCCGCTCATGCGAGTGCTCCCCGTTTCGGGCTGATGGCGTGCTCGGTGGAGGCGAGGATCTCGGCGAGGTGCAGGGTGCCGATGCCGGTCTGCAGCCGGGACAGGCCGCCGCCGATGTGCATCAGGCACGAGGAGTCCCCGGCGGAGCAGAACTCGGCTCCGGTGGCGGCGACGTTGCGCAGCTTGTCCGAGAGCATCGCCGTGGACGTGTCGGCGTTCTTGAGCGCGAAGGTCCCGCCGAAGCCGCAGCACTGGTCGGCGTCGGGCAGTTCCACCAGGTCGATCTCGCGCACCGCGCGCAGCAGCTGCAGCGGCTTGTCCCCGACCCGCAGCATCCGCAGCGAGTGGCAGGTGGGGTGGTAGGTCACCCGATGCGGGAACGTCGCGCCCACGTCGACCACGCCGAGCACGTCGACGAGGAACTCGGCGAGCTCGTAGGTCTTCGCGCGGGACTGCTCGACCTGCGCGCGCAGCGCCGGGGTGCCGAAGCGCTCGGCGACGATCTGGTGCTGGTGGCGGATCGAGCCGGCGCAGGAGCCGGAGGGCACGATCACGGCGTCGATCGACTCGTCGGCGAAGCAGGCCGCGTGGTTGTCGACCAGCGGCAGCGCTTCGCGCTGGTAGCCGGTGTTCACGTGCATCTGCCCGCAGCAGGTCTGCGCCTGCGGGAACACGACTTCCTGGCCGAGCCTGCTCAGCAGCAGCGCGGTGGCCTTGACCGCGTCGGGGAACAGCGTGTCCCCGAGGCAGGTGGCGAACAGGGCTACCCGCATCCGTCGAACCCCTTCCGAAGGTGTGGTCTGACCACACCGTAACCGCGAGCGGTGGCGCAGGGAACGGGTGGTGGCCGTCGCGTCAGCGTTGCGCGGGTGCGCGGTGCCCGCAACGCGCCGGGGCGTCGATAGGCTCGGGCCGTGGCGAACGCTGGGCCGCGGGCGTGGGAACGGGTGCTCGCACAGATCGAGGACGACCTGCTCACCGGGCGGATCGCGCCCGGCCAGCGGCTTCCCGGCGAGCGGGCGCTGGCCGAGGAGCTGCAGGTGGGGCGCTCCTCGGTGCGCGAGGCGATGCGGGTGCTGGAGGCGCTGGGCCTGCTGCGCGCGCAGACCGGTTCCGGGCCGGACGCGGGGGCGGTGATCCTGGCGCGGCCGACCGGGGGCATGAGCGCGCTGCTGCGGTTGCAGGTCGCGGGCCAGGGGTTCCAGGTGCGCGATGTGGTGCGCACCAGGCTGGTGCTGGAGACCGCGTCGGTGACCGCGCTGGCCGGGGCGTCCGCGCCGGTCGACCTCGCGGTGGCGGCGGAACTGCTCGACGCGATGGACGAGCCGGACTTGGCCGCGGCCGAGTTCCTGGCGCTCGACGCCCAGTTCCACCTGGCACTCGCCCAGGCGGCGGGCAACGAGGTGATCGCCGCGATGATGTCCGGGCTGCGCGACTCGATCGAGAACTACACCCGCGAGACTCTGCCGCTGCTGCGGTCGTGGGCGGACACCTCGGACCGGCTGCGGCGGGAGCACCGGGAGGTGCTCGCCGCGATCCGGGCCGGGGACGGCGAGGTGGCGGGGTGGCGGATGACCGCGCACATCAAGGGCTATTACGCCGAGGGCGGGCTGTCGTTGTAATCGTGGCGGCACCTGCTCTTCCTGCATTATGAAACTTTGCGCTGCGCGTGATTCCCTTGCGGGGAATCCGGCAAGATTGCGGAAATCGACGCAACTGCAATTCCGGCGTCGGATTCTTTTTCGCGCGAGAGACCGCGCGACCTGGATTCGTCAGGGCCTGCGGACTCCGGTTTCGAAAGTGTGCGCTACCGGTTCGGGTGATCGTTGGTTCATTGCGGTGATTTCCCGTGGCGGGGCCGCGTCCTGCGCAACAAGTGCTCTCCGGCGGGTTGTGGCTCCGCTGCCGTGGACGGGTATCGGGTGCGCGCCGTTCCCGGGAACCGCTCGGATGCCGCGGAAACAATTCGGCCGGAAACTCTCGCGTGAGTTAACGGGGCCGACGAACGGTCACCAGTCGACGAGGAGGGTGTGGACTCCGTAGTTGACGGCGGCGGAGCGCAGCGGGACCTGCTCCGGTGCGACGGCCAGCCGCAAGGTGGGGAATCGGCTCAGCAGACCGGAGAATCCCGCGCGCAGCTCCACCCGGGCGAGCTGCGCGCCCAGGCAGTGGTGGATGCCGTGGCCGAAGGCGAGGTGCCCGGCGCCTGATCGGGCGAGGTCCAGCCGGTCCGGTTCCGGGAACTGCTCGGGGTCCCGGTTGGCCGTGGACAGCGACAGCGTGACCAGCTCGCCCCGGCGGATGGTCTGGCCGTGCAGCTCCACGTCCTCCAGCGCCGTGCGGGTGGTGCCGAACTGGTTGATCGTCAGGTAGCGCAGCAGTTCCTCGACCGCCGTGCCGGTGGCCGCCGGGTTCTCGCGCAGCCAGGCGAGTTCCGCGGGGTGGGCCAGCAGGGCGTAGGTGCCCAGCGCGAGCATGTTCGCCGTCGTGTCGTCTCCACCGGTGACCAGCATCGCGCTCATGGTCGCGATCTCCTCGTCGGAGAGCTCCCCGTCGGCCACCAGCGCGCTAGTCAGGTCCGTGCCGGGGTCGGCGTGCTTGGCGCGCACGTGCTCGCGCAGTTCCGCCAGCAACCGCTCCCACGCCTGCCCGGCCTGCTCGGGGTCGGCGTCGAGCCGCAGCAGCGCTTCGGTCGTCGCCCGCACCGACGCCCGGTCCATCGGCATCCCGAGCAGGTCGCGGATCACTTGGAAGGCGACGGGGCTGGCGAAGGACTCGACGAGGTCGATCGGTCCGCCCGCGCGCTCCATCACGTCGAGCCGTTCGGCGACCGCCCGCTCCACCAGCGGCTCCATCTCCCGAACCCGCCGCAGGGTGAACGCCGACACCAGTTTGCGCCGGTACCGGGTGTGCTCCGGCGGTCCCATGACGCTGAACAGGCCGGGTGCGGCCGTGGTCTCCTGGGGTCGCCGGTCGGCCGGGCCGCGAAGCAGGTCGATGCGCGAGCTGAAGCGCTGATCGGTGAGCACTTCGCGGACCGAGGAGTACCCGGTCACCAGCCAGCCAGGCGCGTCACCGGGGTGGTGCATCCGGGCCAGCGGCCGGTGCGGGAGCAGGTCGCGCAACCCGTCGTGCGGGGCGAACGGGGTGCTGCGAGTGGTGGCGTGCTCGTCGATCGCGGCGGTGCTGCTCCCGCGGTCGTCGGGGGACGGCCGTTCGACGCGGTGGAGGGACACAGCCGCCATGCTCCGGGCCGATCGGTGCCGTGTCAGGAGGAATCACTCGGCCGTGCACCGGCATCGCCCGGTCGCCGGAGCGGGAATCGCCCTCGGCGCAACGGAATTCCGCCCATCGGGCAGCACGATCACCGCAACGCGCAGGTGTCCGCGCCGCGCATCGGGCAACGCCGGGGTCCGGCTCGGTGATCTCCCCGATGTCCGGCCGGGTGCACCGGGCCAGTGTGGTTCCGAAGCCGCGGTCGGCGGTTTCCCGCGAACACCGCGGTTCCTGCGAGCACTGGGGAGAACACGATGGGCGAACCGAACCGCACTACGGGGGCGTTGTTGGCGGCGACGCTGCTGTGCCTGGCGGTCCCGGCCACGGCGGTGGCCGAGCCACCGCGATCGGAGCCGGCGCTCGCGCTGCCCGAGCCGAGCGGCCCGCACCCGGTCGGATCCACGGCGCTGCACCTGCGCGACGAGTCCCGGGCCGACCCGTGGGTGCCTGCCGAACGGCGCGAGCTCGTGCTCACCGTCTGGTACCCGGCGGCGGAACCGGTGGGCGAGCCGACGCGGTACGTGAGCCCGGCCGAATCCCGGTTGTTCGTGGAACTGCAGGAGGAGCACGGCGCGCAGCCGGTCGAGCCACCGGAGATCCTCAGCACCGTCGGCACGCACGCGAAGGTCGGCGCACCGGCACTGCGCACTCCCGAGGGTCATCCGCTGGTCGTGCTCTCCCCGGGGTTCTCGTGGCCGCGGGCGACGTTGAGCGGGATGGCGGAGGAACTGGCCGGTCGCGGCTACGTCGTGGCCGACATCGGGCACGACCACGAGTCCGCGGGAACCGAGTTCCCCGACGGGCGGGTCACCGAATGCGTCGCCTGCGAGACGCAGGACATGGCGAAGGTGGTGCGCGGCAGGAGCGACGACGTGCGGTTCGTGCTCGACGAGCTCGCCCGCGCCCCGGAGTTCGGCGAGCTCGTCGACGAGCGGCGGATCGGCATGGTGGGGCATTCCATCGGTGGCGCGAGCGCGCTCGAATCGATGCTCGCGGACCCGCGGATCGACGCGGGCGTGAACCTCGACGGCACCTTCTTCGAACCCCCGGCCGGCGGGCTCGACCGCCCGTTCCTCATGTTCGGCTCGGGCGCGCACGGTCCCGGCGGCACGGACTCCACGTGGGACGCCACCGGGGAAGGCCTGCGCGGCTGGAAGCGGTGGATCACGTTGAACGGTTCCGGGCACGGTTCGGCCACGGACCTGAGCATGCTGGTCAACCAGTACGGCATCGAGTTCCCCGGTGAGCCGCTGCCCGGCGCGCGCGGCGCCGAGCTCGGCAACCGGTACGTGGCGGCGTTCCTGGACCTGCACCTGCGCGGGCGGGCGCAGCCGATCCTGGACGGCCCCACCGCCGAGAACCCGGAAGCGCTGTTCTGGCACCACGACAAGTGATCCGCCCCCGCGCCCTGGGACCGAGTCCTGTCTTCGCCCCCCCCGGCCCGGTGCGTGCGCGCGGGATCACCGTCGTTGTCTTGTCAGGGGCGAAGCCGCTGAGCAGTGACCACCAGAGCAAGCCGACCACCCGCGGGTTCTCAGCGTTCTTCTCGCGAGGACGGCTTTTTCCCTCGTGGCGGAGCCACTTGGGAAAAAGATCCCGCAGCGAGAAGAACGCTGAGGTTCCGCCACCCGACCCCCACGCAGAACGAGCAAGGACGCTCAGCGGGACGGCCGGTAGCGCCGGAGTTCGCACGTGCGGCGCACCAGGTCCCGCATCGACTCCAAGGTGCCGCTGACCGTCCCCGCCGCTCGGGCCTGGACGAGGACGTTGCCGAGGGCGGTGGCCTCCACCGGCCCGGCGATCACCGTGCGGCCGGTGCGCTCGGCGGTCAACCGGCACAGCAGCGCGTTCCGCGCCCCGCCGCCGACGACGTGCACGGTGGACAGCGCCCGGCCGGTGATCCGTTCGAGCAGGTCGATGGACTCGGCGTAGGCCGTGGCGAGGCTTTCCAGGATGCAGCGCACGAATTCGGCGCGGGTGCCCGGAACCGGCCGGTCGTGCTCGGTGAGCCAGGCCGCGATGCGGGCGGGCATGTCGCCGGGCGGCAGGAACCTGGCGTCGTTCGGGTCGAACTCGGCGACCCTGCCGGGCGGGATCTCGGCGGCCTCCGCGAGCAGCGATTCCAGATCGACCGCCGGGTCCGCCCGGCTCCACCGGTCGACGGATTCGGTGAGCAGCCACAGGCCCATCACGTTGTGCAGGTAGCGGATCCTGCCGTCGACGCCGAGCTCGTTGGTGAAGTTCGCCGCCCGGCCCTGCTCGGAGAACAGCGGCCGATCCAGTTCCGCGCCGACCAGCGACCACGTTCCGCAGGAGATGTAGGCGAACGAGTCGTCGCGGGCGGGCACGGCGACCACCGCGGACGCGGTGTCGTGCGAGCCGACCGCCGTGACCGCCGACCGGCCCGCGCCGAGCTCGTCGGCGACCTCCGGGGTGATCTCGCCGATCCGCTCGCCGGGCGACACCAGCGGCGCCACCAGGTCCCGGCCGATGCCGAGCCGGTCCAGCAGCAGCTCCGACCACTGCGACGTCCGCGCGTCGAGCAGGCCCGTGGTGGAGGCGTTCGTGCGCTCCGCGACCTGCTCGCCGGTGAGCCAGTAGGCCAGCAGGTCCGGGATGAGCAGCAGCCGCTCGGCCAGCGGCAGCAGCCCGTCCTCCCGATCCGCGGCGAGTTGGAAGGTGGTGGTGAACGGCAGGTGCTGCAAGCCGTTCACCTCGTACAGCTCGGCAGGACCCACGATCTCGTGCACGGTAGGGACCGCCGCCGCGTTGCGGTCGTCGCGGTAGTGGTGCGGCATCCCGAGCATCCGGCCGCCGCGCAGCAGCGCGTAGTCCACGGCCCACGAGTCGATGCCGATGCTCGCGAGGTCCGCCTCCCGCGTCGCCTGCCGAACGCCGTCGCACACCTCCCGGTACAGCTCCAGCACGTTCCAGTGCAGCGCTCCCCGGATGCGCACCGGCCGGTTCGGGAACCGGGCGACGGTGCGCATCCGGAGTTCGTCCGGCCCGGCGCGACCGAGCATCACCCGGCCGCTGGTGGCGCCCAGGTCGACCGCGGCGACAGCCCCAGCCATGTCCTCCTCCTCGGATCGCTCAACGCTTCTGCCGCCACGGCGGCGAATTCCTCGTCAACGGCGGAACCGCCGACCCGGCACCGCGGGCGGGCCCCAGCTACCCCCTCGCGAAGGCAGCGGTGTGGCGGCACCCCCGAGACGAGCAGGCAGCCGGGTCCGGCCCCGCGCGGTGCTCACCGCAAGAACGCCGCCGCCACGCCCGCGTCCACGGGGACGTGCAGCCCGGTGGTGTGGCTCAGGTCGCCGCCGAGCAGCGCGAACACCGCGTTCGCCACGTGCTCGGGCAGCACCTCCCGCTTGAGCAGGGTGCGCTGGGCGTAGAACTCGCCCAAGTCCTCCTCCGCGACGCCGTAGACCTTCGCGCGCTGCGCGCCCCACCCACCGGCGAAGATGCCGCTGCCGCGCACCACACCGTCCGGGTTGACGCCGTTGACGCGGATCGCGTGCCCGCCGAGTTCGGCGGCCAGCAGCCGCACCTGGTGCGCCTGATCGGCCTTCGCGGCGGAGTAGGCGACGTTGTTCGGCCCGGCGAACACGCCGTTCTTCGACACGATGTAGACGATGTCGCCGCCGAGCCCCTGCTCGATGAGCACCTTCGCCGCCGCCTTGCTGACCAGGAACGAGCCCTTCGCCATCACGTCGTGCTGGAGGTCCCAGTCGGCGGCGGTCGTCTCCAGCAGCGGTTTCGACAGCGACAGCCCGGCGTTGTTGACCACCACGTCGAGCCCGCCGAACGCCAGCACCGCGGCGTCGACGGCGGCGGCCACGGCGTCCTCGTCGGTGACGTCCGCGCCGACGCCCACCGCGACGTCCGGGGAGCCGATCTCGGCCGCGGCTTCCCGGGCCTTCGCCTCGTCGAGGTCGGCGAGCACGACGACCGCCCCGTCGCGGGCGAGGCGGGCCGCGGTGGCCTTGCCGATGCCGGAGGCGGCCCCGGTGACCAGCGCGACCTTCGTCGCCAGCGGCTTGGGCGCCGGGCGGCGCCGCAGCTTCGCCTCTTCCAGCGCCCAGTACTCGATGCGGAACTTCTCCCGCTCGTCGATGGGGGAGTAGGTCGACAGCGCCTCCGCGCCGCGCATCACGTTGATGGCGTTGACGTAGAACTCCCCGGCGACGCGCGCGGTCTGCTTGTCGCCGCCGTAGCTGAACATGCCGACGCCGGGGATCAGCACGATCGCCGGATCGGCGCCGCGCATCGGCGGCGAGTCGGCGGTGGCGTGTCGCCGGTAGTAGGCCGCGTAGTCCTCGCGGTACTGCGCGTGCAGTTCTGCCAGCCGCCGCGCGGATTCGCCGACGGAGGCGGTGGCGGGCAGGTCGAGCACCAGCGGTTTCACCTTGGTGCGCAGGAAGTGGTCGGGGCAGCTGGTGCCGAGCTCCGCCAGCCGGGGATGTTCCGCGCGAGCCAGGAACTCCAGCACTTCCGGCCCGTCGGTGAAGTGCCCCACCTGGCGCTTGTCGGTGCTCGCGAGGCCGCGCAGCACCGGCGCGAGCGCGGCGGCCTTGGCGCGGCGCTCCCGCTCGGGCAGCGCCTCGTAGCCGTCGAGGACCGCGCCGAACGGATCGGGGCGGCCGTGCGCGGTGATGTGCTCGGCGGCCGTTTCGATGATCCACCGCGAGTTGCGCTCGCAGTCGTCGCTGGTCTCGCCCCACGCGGTGATGCCGTGCCCGCCGAGGACGGTGCCGATCGCCTCGGGGTGCGTCCGCTTGATCTCGGCGATGTCCTGCCCGAGCTGCCAGCCGGGTCGCCGCCACGGCACCCACACGACTTTCTCGCCGAAGATCGCGCGGGTCAGCTCCGGGCCGTCGGCGGCGGTGGCGAGCGCGATCCCGCTGTCGGGGTGCAGGTGGTCGACGTGGACGGCCTCCACCAGCCCGTGCATCGCGGTGTCGATGGACGGCGCGGCGCCGCCCTTGCCGTGCAACGCGTAGTCGAACGCGGCGACCATCTCGTCCTCGCGCTCCACCCCGGGGTAGACCCCGGACAGCGCGCGCAACCGGTCCAGCCGGAGCACGGCCAGCCCGCGCTCGGTGAGCGTGCCCAGATCACCCCCGGAGCCCTTCACCCACATCAGCTCGACCGGTTCGCCGGTGACGGGGTCGGTGTCGTGGCCCTTGGCGGAGGTGTTGCCGCCCGCGTAGTTGGTGTTGCGCGGGTCGGCGCCCAACCGGTTGCTGCGGGCGATCAGTTCCTCGACGGCGCTGGAATTCGCCATGGCGGCAGCGCTCTCCTCTCCTGCTCGGTCGGACATCAGGCTCCCCACCCGGCCTGCGCGCCGCCGACGCGCTGCTCGGCGAGGAAGCGGGCGTGGCCGGAGTCGGCGTAGGCGCGCATCGGTTCCGCGGGCAGCCCGCGGGACGCGCGCCACTGCGCGAGCGCCGGTCGCACGTCGGTCTGGAAGGCGTCCATCAGCACCTCGTTGGCGCCCAGCACGTCGTGGGCGTCCTGCGCCTTCGCGAGCTCCGCGCGGTCGACCAGCAGCGCCCGCGCGGTCATCTCCTGCACGTTGAGCACGGACCGGATCTGCGCGGGGATCCTCTCCTCCACGTTGTGGCACTGGTCGAGCATGAAACGCACCGGCGAGCCCTCGTCGAGCCCGCCGCCCGCGACGACCTCGTGCAGCACCCGGAACAGCTGGAACGGGTCGGCCGCGCCGACGATCAGGTCGTCGTCGGCGTAGAAGCGCGAGTTGAAGTCGAACGAACCGAGCTTTCCCAGGCGCAGCAACTGCATCACGATGAACTCGATGTTGGTGCCCGGCGCGTGGTGCCCGGTGTCCAGGCAGGTGAACGCGCGGTCGCCGAGCGCGCTGACCTGGACGAACGAGGTTCCCCAGTCGGGCACGTCGGTGTGGTAGAAGGCCGGTTCGAAGAACTTGTACTCCAGCACTAGCCGCTGGTGCTCGCCGAGCCGCTCATAAATCTCGGCCAGCGACTCGGCCAGCCGGTCCTGCCGGGCGCGCAACGAATCCTGGCCGGGGTAGTTGGTGCCGTCGGCGAGCCAGATCTTGAGGTCGGTGGACCCGGTGGCGTGCATGATCTCGATGCACCGGAAGTGGTGGTCGACGGCCTTGCGCCGCACCGCAGCGTCGGAGTGGGTGAGGCTGCCGAACTTGTAGGCCTCGTCCTGGAACGTGTTCGAGTTGATCGTGCCCAGCCGCACCCCGAGCCCTTCGGCGTGCGCCTTGAGCGCGGTGAAGTCGTCGACCTGGTCCCACGGGATGTGCAGCGCCACGGCGGGCGCCAGGCCGGTGAGCTCGTGCACCTTGGCGGCGTCGGCGATCTTCTCCTGCGGAGTGCGCGGTGTTCCGGGGGTGCCGAACACCTTGAACCGGGTGCCCGAGTTGCCGAACGCCCAGCTCGGCAGCTCGATGGCCTGCCGGGCGAGGGTGCCGGTGATCTCCTCGAAACGAGGCGGGGTCATGCGCGTTCTCCTTCGCACGGATCGGTTTCCGGTAGGTCGGCGAGCTGGTCGGCCAGGTGGAAGACCTCGTCGAGCGCGGTGGCGGCCTGATCGGCGCGCCCGCCGTCGCCGACGAACAGGTCCGCCATGGACCGCTCCCACCGCGCGGCCACGGCGGATGCGGCGAGGTGGTTGTCGGAGGCGGCGGGGGAATCGGTCTCGTAGTACCCGATGAGCAGCCCGTCCGGGCGCAGGAACAACGAGTAGTTGCGCCGCCCCGACGCTTCGATCTCGCGCAGCATCTCGGGCCACACCGCGGCGTGGCGGCGCCGGTACTCGTCGAGCCGCTCCGGGTCGACCTGGAGCTGGAAGCACACGCGGGTCACGGGCTCACCACCGCGCCGCCGGTGCTCTCGGGCGTGCCGTAGCGTTCGTGCTCGATCTGCTGGAGGCTCTTGCCCTGCGTGCGGGGCGCCCAGACCGTGCCGATGAGCAGCGAGGCGATCAGGAAGCCGAGGATCAGCGTGCCGAGCCCGCGCAGTCCGATCTGCGTCAGCAGCGCGGGGAATCCGACGCTGAGCAGGCCCACCAGCACTCGCGCCGCCAGGAACAGCACGCCCTGCGCGCTGGCCCGGTAGCGGGTGGCGAACAGCTCGCTGGCCCACAGCCCGTAGAACGCCTGCGCGCCGATGCCGGAGGACACGCCCCAGCCGACGGCGAACACGAGCAGGGTCGCGGTGTTCGCGGGCGCGTAGATCAGCGCGGCCCAGGCCAGCACGCCCAGCGCGGCGCCGGCGCAGTACAGCGCTCGGCGGCTCACCCGGTCGGCGAGCAGCATGAATCCGAAGTAGGTGGCGACGCTGGTGCAGCCCCACACGAGGACCTGCAGCAGGTACTGCTCGGTCACCGAGGTGAGGCCGACCGCGTCGTACACCCGCGGCTGGAAGATCCCGGCCTGCCCCGCGACCGCGTTCCACAGCGCGTACACGCCGAACAGGAACAGCATCGCGAGCAGGTTCGTCCTCCTGCTGAACAGGCCGCGCACGCTGCTCAGGAAGGTGAGCTGCTGACTCGGATCGTCCTTGCGGTCGCGCCACAGCGTCGATTCCGCGAGGCCGCGGCGCACCCACCAGGTCACGGCCGCGACGACGAACAGGTGCAGGAAGATCAACCGGCTGCCGAGCAGGCCGAACGGGGCGGCCACGACCGCCAGCAGGTAGCCGAGCGTCGGCCCGATCGACCACGCGAGCTGCGCGGCGCCGACGTGGGCGGCCCGCTTGTCGTGCGGCGCTTCTTCCGCGATGTAGGTCCAGGAGGCGGTGACGCCCGCGCCGACGGCGATGCCGGTGAGCACGAACGCGGTCAGCAGCATCCCGAAGGACGTGGCGAACACCGCCAGCAGCACACCCAGCATGTACAGCAGCAGGTCGTAGGTGTAGATGAACTTGCGGCCGTAGCGGTCGCACAGCGGGCCGCCGATGGCCGCGCCCGCGGCGGCGCCGAACGCGTTCGCGCTCAGCGCGGCGAGCAGCCCGACCGCCAGATCGTCCAGGCCGAAGCGCTCCTGCCAGAGGCTGAGGCTGGTGGCGATCGCGATGATCGAGCCCGCCTCGATGTAGTTCGACATGGCCACGGCGATCGTCGCGCGCCAGCCGGTCGTGCGTTCGCTACCGAATCGGACCCCCATCGGTCCTCCTGTCCATCGGCTCTGATGTCGCAGGCTCCGGCGGCGAGCGCACGGAGTGTTGAAACGTTTCAATCAATGGATCTGCACGATAAGGGGTTGCGCCGTCGGAGGACAAGGCCCTGCTGGTCTAGTGGCAGGTGCTCCGAACGCGTTCGAGCCGAGGACGTTCCGGAAACGGAGCAGAAGCGGCCGGGTGTCCGCTGGGGTCGAGGTGCAAGATCCGCAGGTCGCGTAGGTGTGTAACGATTAAACACCTGGCGTGGGATCGGCTTGATCCACCGTCGGATCAGGGCCGCGAGCCGCGCGCCGTCGGACCGGCGCACTACGGTCCTCCCATGGGTGAGACGACGATCGCGGACTATCTGCTGCACTACCTCCAGCAGTCCCGCGACACCGTGCTGCGCGGACTGGACGGGCTGGGGGAGTACGACGCGCGCCGTCCGCTGACGCCCAGCGGATCCAACGTCCTCGGCCTGGTCAAGCACTTGGCGGGCATCGAAGCCGGCTACCTCGGCGACTGCGCCGGGCGCCCGTCACCGGTGCGATTGCCGTGGGTCGAGGACGGTTCGATCTGGGACGGCGCGGACATGTGGGCCACCGCCGAGCAGTCCCGGGAGCACATCGTCGGGCTCTACCGGGACGCCTGGGCGCACTCGGACGCGGTGGTGGCGGAGCTGCCGTTGGACGCGCCCGCGCACGTGCCGTGGTGGCCGGCGGCGCGGCGGGACACGACCTTGGGGCACCTGCTGGTGAGGGTGGTCGCGGAGACCGCGCAGCACGCGGGGCACGTCGACGTCCTGCGCGAGGGCGTCGACGGCCGGGGCGGGCCCGACCACGAGGACTTCGGAGACGCCGCGCACTGGGCGGCGTACGTCGGGCGGATCCAAGCCGCGGCCGACGAGCACCGCGGCTGATCCGTCCCGCGCGGGGTCAGCCGGGCTGGCTGCTGTCCTTCTGGCTGCCCCAGCCGTGCCAGCGGTCGATCTCGATCAGCGCGGACACCCGGGGCCGCTGCCGGTCGGGGTACTGCTGGCCGAGGTAGTGCTCGGCCAACCGGTCGATGTCGGTCAGCCCGGTGTCCTCGCGCAGTTCGGTGACCCGCCCGAGCAAGGTGACGTGGGTGTACCAGTCGCCGTCGTCGAGCACGGTCAGCGTGACGCGCGGGTCGCGGCGGATGTGGTCCAGCCGCTTGCGGCCCTCGTCCATGTTGACCAGCACCTTGTCGTTCTCCCACAGGTACCAGGTGGCGGTGGAGACCGGCTGCCCGTCCGAGCGCAACGTCGTGATGGTCGACGGGTTGGGCTTGCGGAGCAGGGCGATCGTGTCGGCGGGCAGTGGTGGCACGGACATGGGTCCTCCTCGTTCCTGCGTGGTGGTGCGGACCGTGGCCAACGTACCGGCGCGCACGGCTCGGCGCGCGCAGCGGTGGGGGTGATCGCGGAGCGCCGGTCGAATGTGGAGGGTTTGCCCGCAGCGGCCGAGCAGATCCACGGCGGATCGAGGAAACCGTTCCGGCTCAAGGGAATCGGGCGTTCGAGTGCACAGTGGACGCGATCTCGCGCGCGCGGGACGCGCGAACGCCGCCGCGCCGGGCCGGCACGACGGCGATCGATCCGCGATGAGCACTACCCGATCGGGCAGGTGTCCCGGTACTCCGCGATCTCGGACCCGCTCGGCGGCGGACACAGGAACCGGTCGTAGCGGACGTCCTCGTCGACGAAGCGCTTGAGCCACGCGATGCTCGACTTCGCGATGGTCGTGTCGTCGGTGTTCGGCGCCAGGTGCCCGGCGCCCGCGAGCTCCAGGTAGGCCTTGTCCGGTGAGCCGGGCAGGCTCTCGTAGAACGGTTCCGAATGGGAGCTCACCGGAGCCACCGCGTCGTTCTCCGCACCGATGATGAGCGTCGGCGTCCGCACCGCCGACCAGTCCCGCACCGTGTGCCACGGCGTCAGCGGGATCGAGGCCTTCAGGCTCGGATCGTCGACGGTGGCCCGCAGCGACCCGCCGCCGCCCATCGAATGACCCATCACCGCGCGGCGGTCCGGGTCGAGGCGATCGCGCACCGCGGGCTCGGTGCTCAGGTGGTCGAGGGCGGCGAGCAGTTGCCCGGCCCGCGAGTCCGGCTGGTCGTAGGGGGTGAGGGTGTCGATGGTGAACACCACGAAGCCCCGCGAGGCCAATCGGGGGCCGTACCAGGACATCGTGGATTGGTCCCCGGTGTAGCCGGGGGAGACGGCGACGGCGCCGAAGGTGCCTTCGGAGGTGTCGGTGGGGTAGTAGATCGTGCCGCCGCCGAAGCCCGTGGCGCCGCTGCGCGGCACCACTTCCTGCTCGACGGCGAACGAGCCGAGGGGCGCTTCGATGCTCTCCTCGGTCGGGTCGGGTCCGCGCTGGTAGGAGTCGTCGGCGGCGTGCGCGACCGGCGAGCCGCCCGCGAGCAGGCCCAGCAGCGCGGTCGCGGCGACCAGGGTGCGGCGTCTTCGGCTTCGGCCGGGCGATGAGGGCGATGTTGCAGTCATGAACCACGCCTTTCTCGAAATGAATCGATGGGCGGTGCGCACTGCGCGGCACGGGGTCGATCACCACCGGTGCCGGGAATATCACGTTCCGATGATGTTGCCCGCTGCCTACTGGTGAGTCAAGAAACGGGTTTCGCGCCCGGGTTTTCGGCCGTCTTTCACCTGTGCTGCCGGGGATTTCGGTTCCGCGTGAGGTTCGTGCCGGTCACGGCGCCTGACATCGATGTCCAGGGTGAATCGAAAAAGCGTTGACATCGATGACATGGCTCGCGTTCCATCTGTGCCAGCCGGCGAAGAGGCCGGTGTCGTGGTCTGAAGGAGCGTGCCGAGTGGAGTTCGCAACGACCGAAGCGGTCGTCGGCATCGACGTGGGCAGCACCGAGATCAAGGTGCTCGTCACCGATCGGCGCGGCGGGACGTTGAGCCTCCGGCGCACGCCGACCGACTGGCGCCGCACCGCCGACGGGCACAGCGAACTGCCCGCCGAGCTGCTCCTGGGCAGAGTTCTGTCCACTGTGTCCGGTGCCGTGCAGGTGGCCGAGCGCTCCGCCCACGGCCTGCGGGTCACGTCCGTCGCGATCACCGGGATGGCGGAGTCCGGGGTCCTGCTCGACCGCCGCGGCACCCCGATGCACCCGATCATCGCGTGGTTCGACCAGCGCGGCGGAGCCGAACTCGCCGCGCTGCCCGGAGATCTGGTGCGCGAGTTCAGCGCGCGCACCGGACTGCCGCTGAGCCCGCTGTGCTCGTTCGCGAAGCTGAACCGCCTCGTCGAGCAGGGCCTGTCCCCGCGCCGCGCCGGGCGCTGGCTCAACGTGCCCGAGTACGTCGCCCACGCGTTGGGCGGCGCGGCGGTCACCGAACCGTCGCTGGCCTCCCGGACCGGGCTGCTCGACCAGGCCACCCGGTCGCCGTGGTCCCCTGCGCTGGAGCACCTGGGGCTGTCCGCCGCGGTGCTGCCGCCGCTCACCCCGGCCGGAACGCCGATCGGCACCGTCGACCACCCCGATGTCCCGGAGTCGGTGCGCGGCGCGGTGCTCAGCGTCGCCGGGCACGACCACCCGGTCGCCTCCGTCGCCAGCGGCGTCTGGCACGGCGAGCACCTGTTCGACTCCTGCGGCACCTCCGAGGCGCTGCTGCGCGTCGCGTCGGCGCCCTTGCGGGACGACCAGCGCACCCGGCTCACCGACGAAGGCATCGCGCAGGGCATGCACGTCCTGCCGGGCCGCTGGATCCTGCTCGGCGGTACCCGCGGCGGCCTGCTGCTGGACCAGGTGCTCGCGCTGCTGGGGCGCAAGGAACAACCCGGCCGGGCCGAACTCGACGAGCAGTGGCTCAGCGAGCCCCCCGAAGGCGCGGCCATCCAGGTCAGCGGTGCGCACGCCCGCAGCGAGCACGTCGACGTGCGGCTCGGCGGCGACGGCGCGACCCCGGTGCGGGTGTGGTCGGCGGCGCTGTCGCACGCCATGGCGGAGACCGACGCCGTGATCGCGCTGATGGCCGCGGAAGCCGGGCCGCACGAGCACGTCACCGCCGCGGGCGGCTGGACCCGGATGGGCAGCTTCCGCGCGGCGAAGCAGCGCAGCCTGCCCGAGGTCCGCTACTCGCGCCTCGACCAGCCCAGCGCCTACGGCGCTGCCATCTTCGCCGCCCGTGCCGCCGCGCACGCCGACGGCGAGACCGCGGTGTCCGCAGTGGACATCGCCCGTCAGTTCACCGACAACGCCCTCGACACCATCGGAGCGCAACCATGACCGCGGCCCTCGCCGACATCGCCCAGTCCGACGGCACCTTCGCCATCGTCGCGCTCGACCAGCGCAACACCTTGCGGCGCATGTTCACCGCCGCGAACCAGCCCATCGACGACGACCTGCTGCGCGGGTTCAAGGGGGACGTGGTGGGCGGGCTCTCGCCCAGCGCCAGCGGCCTGCTCGTCGACCCCGACTTCGGCGTCCCGGCCGCCGTCGAGGACGGCAACCTCGCGCCCGGCGCCGGACTCGCCGTCGCCGCGGAACCGTCCGACCGCGGGAAGTTCGGCGACGAGCCGCTGACCCGCCGCGAGCCCGAGCAGAACGCCCAGTGGGTGCGCGACATGGGCGGGCACGCGGTGAAGTTCTTCGTGCAGCTGCGCGCCGACCGGGACCGCGAGCTCGGCGGCCGGGACGTCTCGGCGGAGGCGGTCGACGCCGCCGCGGAGGTCGTCGCGGACTGCCGCGCCGACGGCGTGCCCTCGGTGATCGAGAACCTGATCTACCCGCTGCCCGGGGAGGGCGAGCTGTCCCCGCAGGCCCGCGCCGACGCGATCATCGAGTCCGCCCGCGCGCTCGACGAGCTCAAGCCCGACCTGCTGAAGCTGGAGTACCCGGGTTCGGCCGAGGCGTGCCGCCGCCTCGCCGAGGTCGTCACCGTCCCGTGGGTCGTGCTCTCCGCCGGAGTCGGCTTCGACGAGTTCCAGGACGTGCTGCGGATCTCCTGCGACGAGGGCGGCGCCTCCGGTTTCATCGCGGGGCGTGCCTTCTGGAAGGACGCGGTGGCGCTGGACCAGCCGGAGCGGCGCCCGTTCCTCGCCGACACCGCCCGCCGCCGGCTCGACCAGTGCGTGACGGCCATCCAGGGCCGAGCCACCCCGTGGACCTCCATCACCGCCTGACCGGGCGGTGTTTCCGCTGCGGGGCCAACGACATCGCCGGTCCCGCGAGGAGATCGCTGAGGAGCCGCCGGGCACCGCTCAGCGGCTCCACCGCCGACAGGACACGCGCTCGCCGCACCGGCATGCGACACCTGAAGATTCCGCACCGCTCTTCCCCGGCAGCGTCGCCGGAGAAATGAGGTTCGACAGTGGCCACCACGTCACTCGATCCCGCACCACCCTCCCGCGCCGCCGGGAAGGCCGTCACCGGAGCCGCGCTCGTCGCGGCGCTCGGCGGGCTGCTGTTCGGCTACGACACCGGCGTCATCTCGGCGGCCCTGCTCTACATCGCCCCGGAGTTCCAGCTCTCCGAGCTGTGGCAGCAGGTCGTGGTCGCCTCGCTGCTGGTCGGCGCGATCGTCGGCGTCGGGCTCGGCGGGATCATCGCCGACGCCCTGGGGCGCAGGCGCACCTTGTCGATCACCAGCGTGGTGTTCACCGCCGGCGCGGTGATCTCGGCGCTGGCACCGGACCTGGCGACGCTGCTCGGTTCGCGGCTGCTGCTCGGCTTCGCCATCGGCACGGCGTCGTTGTCGGTGCCCGCCTACATCGCCGAGATCGCGCCCCCGGAGAAGCGCGGCAGCCTGGTGTCGATCAACCAGATCATGATCAGCTCCGGGATTCTGCTGTCCTACATGTCCGGGTACGTGCTCGCCGAAGCGGGTGCCTGGCGCTGGATGCTGGGGCTGGCAGGGCTGCCGTCGCTGCTGATGTTCGCCGGCCTGTTCCGGTTGCCGGAGAGCCCGCGCTGGCTGGTCTCGCGCGGGCGGTCGCAGGAGGCGCGGGAGGTGCTGCGGCGCATCGTCGGCCCCGACCGGGTCGAGTCGGAGCTGCGGGCGTTGTCCTCAGCGGTCACCGCCGAGGACGGCGTGACCTACCGCGACGTGCTCAAACCCGCGATGCGCCCGGCGATCTACCTCGGCATCGGTGTGGCCGCGGTGAACCAGTTGGTCGGCGTCAACGCGATCACCTACTACGCGCCGACCCTGCTGACGAAGGCCGGTTTCGGGGCGTCGGCGGCGATCCTGTCGTCGGTCGGCATCGGTGTGGCCAACGTGGTGTTCACCCTCGTCGGGCTGCTGCTGGTCGACCGGATCGGGCGCCGCCCGCTGCTGCTGGTGGGCCTGGGCGGGGTCGTCGCCTCGCTGGTGGGGATCGGCCTGCTCTACGCGGTGACCGACCTCGGCGGCGGGTGGGGCGTCGCGCTGGTCGCGCTGCTGATCACCTACGAGGCGATGTTCTCGGCCAGCATCGGACTCGCCATGTGGTTGATCAACAGCGAGATCTTCCCGACCGCGCTGCGCGGCAAGGCGGGCAGCTTCGGCATGTTCACCCACTGGGGCCTGAACCTGATCATCTCGCTGACCGTGCTGAGCGCCTTCGAGGCGTTCACGCCCAGCGGGCTGTTCTGGCTCTACGCCCTGTTCGGCCTGATCGGCTTCTTCTACCTGAAGAAGTACCTGCCCGAGACCCGCAACCGCACGCTCGAAGAGGTCGAGGCGACCCTGCGGGCCAGGGCGCGGGGATGAGCCCGCTCGCGGTGTTCGTCTCCGGTGCTCCGGCCAGCGGCAAGACCACGCTGGCCGGGGCGCTGGCCGCACGGCTGGGTGCCGCGCTGCTCGACCTCGACGTCGTCACCGGGCCGCTGACCTCCCTGCTGGGCGAGGTCAGCGGCGCGGGCGCCGCGCCGGACCACCCGTGGATGCGGGAGCACGCCCGCGGCGCGCGCTACGAGTCGTTGCTGGCCACGGCGTTCGACTCGGTGCGGGTCGGCACCTCCGCGGTGCTCGTCGCGCCGTTCACCGCCGAACGCGCCGACCCGGCTTCGTGGGCGGCCGCCACCGAGCGGTTCCGCGCGGTCGACGTCGACCCGGTGCTGGTCTGGATGGACAGCCCACCGGAGGTCGTCCTGGCCCGGATGCGCGGGCGGGCGGCCGAACGCGACGCCGACAAGCTCGCCGCCCCGGAGCGGGTGCTGGCCGCGCGGACGGCCCCGCCGATCACCCCGCACGTTAAAGTGGACGCGACGCGGCCGATCGCCGAGCAGCTCGCCGAGCTGGACCGGCGCGGCCTGAGTGGAAGGGAACCGGCGTGCCTGGAGGCAACGTCACGCTCTACGACGTGGCCACCGCGGCCGGAGTGAGCCCCAAGACCGTCTCGCGCGTGATCAACGGCGCGGCCGGGGTCTCCGAGAGCACCCGCGGTCAGGTGCAGGCCACCATCGACGAGCTGAACTACCGGCCGAACTTCCACGCCCGCTCGCTGCGGGTGGGCCGCGACGAGGCGATCGGCGTGGTGCTGGAATCGTTGTCGGACCCGTTCTTCGCCGAGATGGCCAGCGTCATCGAGCAAAGCGCGCTGGAACGCGGCCACGCGGTGCTCGTCTCCAGCGTCGGCGGCGACCCGGAACGCGAGCACGGACTCGTGGAAAGCCTGCTGCAGCGCCAGGTCTCGGGCCTGATCATGGTTCCGGTCAGCCGCGACCAGAGCTACCTGCGCGCCGTCGCGGGCAGCACGCCGGTGGTCTTCGCGGACCGCCCGGCGCGACCGGCGACCGGGCTCGGCACCACCGTCCTCGGGGACGACTTCGGCGCGGCGGAGGCCGCGACCCGCCACCTGCTGCACTCAGGGCACACCCGCATCGCGCTCATCGGCGACCGACCCGACGTCTACACCACCGGCGAGCGGATCCGCGGCTACCGCAGCGCCATGGAGTCCTCCCGCGTCGGCGTGGACGAGCACCTCGTCAAAACGGGCCTGTCCAGCGCAGCCGAAGCCCGCAGCGCGCTCGACGACCTGCTGCGCTCCCTGGAACCGCCCACCGCGGTGCTCTCCTCGAACGCGCGCTGCTCGCTCGGCGTGGTGCCCGCGCTGCACGCGCGCGGACGCCCCGACATCGCCTTCATCAGCTTCGGCGACTTCCCGATGGCCGAGTCCCTGTACCCGGCGGTCACCGTCGTCGACCAGGCCCCCGCCGTCATCGCCCGCACCGCCACCGCCGAGCTGTTCAACCAACTCGACGGCACAACGGGGACCGGCGCCACCCTCACCCTCCCGCTCACCCTCACCCCCCGAGGCTCCGGCGAAATCCCCCTCTCCGCGGTATCGCGGTAGTAGGTCAGAGCAGTCGTCGGTTGGACCTGCGCTGCTTCCTGATCGCCAGCAACGCGCCGCTCGAGTCCATGTGCACTAGTCCACCCCATTGGTGCTCGACGACGGACTTGTTGCGGTGCCATGCCTTCAGCACTGTCGGCAGGCGTGCTTCGTGCTCGTCCAAACGCCAGTTGGCAAGCAGGTCGCGTTGCTCGGAGAGCAGCGCGGAGAACACCTCGACGCGTTGCTTTCGCAGGCGGAAGACCTGGTCGGTTCCCACAAAGGTCATGCCTCCGAGCGTGATGCTGGCATCGCACTGGAGTCCAGGGGTCGAGTCGGAGCCGGTCGGGCCCAGCAGCTTCTGCTGACGCTCCGTGAGAAGGCCGCGAGCTGTGTCTCGTTCCCCGGCGAAGGTGAGCAGAGAAGCGGCCCCAGTGCGGGCGAGGATCTGAGACAGCCATTCCCAGTGATCCTCGTGAATGGCGAAGCCGGGACGTGAACTCGGGAGCCCGTCGGCATCGCGAGTGTCGATCTCGGGGTACAAGTTCTTGTCGGCAGCAGGTTCGGACAGGTTCGGAGCGGATTTCCCAGGCACCGTCAGGATGCCGAGCCCGTCCGTCGCCAACACTCGGGTCTCGATGCCCTCGCCCTTGAGCAAGCTCGTCGCGAGCATCAGTGCGGGAACCGGCTCTCCTCTCGTGTCCGACTCGCCGAGCAGCAACGTGTGCGCACGGTGCTGTGAACGCGCGAGCTGGTCGTGCTGGGCCTCCGGCTTACCGTGCGATCCCCTTGCGTCCACGGCGAAGATGCGCAGCGGGGCACCTGGTTTGCGCCCCACGAGGAAGTGGTTCGGCAATCCGGAGTTTCCTGCCGCAGGCCTCCGCCCCTTCGCGGGGCGGAAGGCGCTGAACACGATTTCCGCATCCAGGACGTCGAACCGGTGATCGGGGTAGCGCTCCCGCAACAGCTGCTGTGCGGCTGAAAGTCCGAAGGCACTGCCGAGATCTCGAGCTTGCAGCGACCGCTTGTGGGTGTGCCAGTTCTCGCCCTCGGAACTGAGCCGCATCCGACGTCCGTCGCGGGTTTCGATGGCCGTGACGTAGCGCAGGCAGTCCCATTGCTGGGCCAACGCACGCGCGGAACCCTGTCCGGCCAGTGCGACCGCACGGGCAAAGGTGTGCAGCAGCTGCCAAGGAGTGACTGACATACCGCTCGCTGCGTTCTGCGCGCCAGGGAACGGAAATGTTCGGCCGGGCCGCGCCAGGGGCGGACGCTTCTTCTTGACGCGTTCCCGATCGAGGTGTTTCGCGCGCCCGCGCACTTGGTCGACAAGGCGAGGGGTCGAGTGGAACGACACGACGGATTCTTCGTTGAGCTTCTCGAACGCTGTCTTGAGGTCCACTCACCCTCCACGGCTGCTTGATCAGCGAGACCGTGCCAACTCACCACAAGCGGCGCCTCGTTGTCTGCCGCCTGTCGGCTGACGTTCGGAGCAGCGTTTTGCGCAGCTCGCGGGTCCTCCGAACGCCGGTCGATTGGTGCGTCCAGGGGGTTTTGAAAGGGCGCGGTGGCGGTGAACGATCGCCTGTTGGGCCGTCAGGGGGAGTCATGCTCATCCACCGAGGTGGGGCAAGACGAGTTGTCGGTAGCGGGCGGTCATCGTGGGGAGGACTTCGTCGCCGGGGGTGGACCAGATGTCGGCGTTGAAGATCTCCACTTCGACGTCTCCGGTGTAGCCGGTGGCGGTGATCGCGCGGGTGATGGGGGTGAAGTCGATGACGCCGTCGCCCATCATTCCCCGGGACAGCAGGGCATCCGCTGCGATGGGGAGGTTGAAGTCGCACACCTGGTAGGCGGCGATGCGGTGTTCGCGGCCCGCGCGCGCGACGCTGTCGGCGAGGTTCGGATCCCAGAAGACGTGGAAGGTGTCGACGACGACGGCCACCGCGTCGGCCGGGTGCGGCGCGGCGAGGTCCAGCGCCTGCTCCAGCGTGGAGACCACGGCGCGGTCGGCGACGTACATCGGGTGCAGGGGTTCGAGTACGAGGCGCACGCCGTGCTCGCGGGCGAACGGGGCGAGTTCGGCGAGCCGGTCGGCCACCCTGGCGCGCGCTCCGGCGAGGTCGCGGCTCCCGTCGGGCAGGCCACCCACGACCAGGATCAACGCGTCCGTGCCCACGGTGGCGGCCTCGACGATCGCCGCCCGGTTGTCGTCCAGCGCGGCCTGCGCTCCCGCCGGGTCGGCGGCCGTGAGGAAGCCGCCCCGGCACAGGCTGGAGACCCGCAGGCCCGCGTCGCGCACCGTCTTCGCCGCCGTCTCCAGCCCTGCTTCGGCGACGCGGTCGCGCCACAGCCCGACCGCGGGCAGCCCGGCCCGAGCCGCGCCGTCGACGGCTTCGCGCAGCGTCCACCGCTTCGTCGTCGCCGTGTTCAGCGACAGCCTCGCCAGGTCGTCGGTCATGTCCGCACTCCGTTCACCGCGAGGAACTGCCGCATCCGGTGCGCCGCCAGGTCGGGGTCGAGCAGCAGGCCCGCGCCGTCGGCCGCTCGGAGCACCTCGGCGAGGTGCGGGACCGACCGGCCTGCGTGCAGGCCACCGGCCATGGCGAAGCCGGGCTGGTGACCGTTGAGCCAGGACAGGAACGCGATTCCGGTCTTGTAGTGGAACGTCGGGGATTCGAACAGCAGTCGTCCCAACGGTTCCGTGCTGTCCAAAATGGACTTCGCGGTGCGCGGATCGTCGCGGTCGAGGGCTTGGATCGCGGCGGACGCGGCCGGGTAGATCGCCGCGAACACGCCCAGCAGCGCGTCCGAATGGTCGGTGCCCTCGCCCACGATCAGGCCGGGGTAGTTGAAGTCGTCGCCGGTGTAGAGGCGCACTCCGGTCGGCAGGGCGCGTCGGAGCGCGATCTCGTGCTCGGCGTCGAGCAGCGAGACCTTCACGCCGTCGACCTTCTCCGGGCGCGCCCGGATGATCTCCAGGAAGGTCCGCGTCGCCGCTGCCACCTCCTCGCTGCCCCAGTAGCCGTTGAGCAGCGGGTCGAACATCGGTCCCAGCCAGTGCAGGATCACCGGTGCGTCGGCCTCGTCGAGCAACGCTCCGTACACCGCGGCGTAGTCCGCGGCCGAGCGCGCGATCGCGGCCAGCGCGCGGGAGGCCATCACGATGACCGTCGCGCCGCTGTCCGCGACGACCTCCAGCTGCTCGCGGTAGGCGTCCAGCACCGCCTCCAGGCCCGCGCGCCCGGACGGGAGCGCGGCGAGGTCGAGCTGATCGGTTCCCGCTCCGGCGGCGATCGCGCCACCGGTGGCGCGCGCTTCGGAGGCTGAGCGGCGGATGAGCTCGGCGGCCTGCGTCCAGCCGACGCCCATGCCGCGCTGCGCGGTGTCCATGGCCTCGGCGACCCCCAGCCCGTAGGACCAGATGCGGCGCCGGTACGCCAGGGTCGACTCCCAATCGATGTCGGCGGGGGCACCCGGCACGTTCTCGCCCAGCGCCCTCGGCACCACGTGCACCGCGGCGTAGGCGACGCGAGTCCTCAATGGACCGGCCGGTTCCGGCCAGTGCCGGGGCGGGGTGAGCACGTGCTCGACGAGGGTGCCGTCCGCGCGGGGCAGCTGCAGCGCGGTCACGGTGCCACCTCGCCGAGCTCGACGCGGCGCCCCTCACGGGAGGACGTGAGCCCCGCCTCGGCGAGCCGCAGTCCGCGCACTCCGGCCAGGAAGTCGTAGGGGTGGTCGCCGTCGTTGTGCAGGTAGCGCACGAACTGCTCCCACTGCGCCTTGAACCCGTTGTCGGACTCCCCGTTGTCGGGCACGGGCGACCACTGCTCCCGGAACGGGGTGCGCTCCACCAGGTCGGGGTTCCACACCGGTTTCGGGGTCGCGGCGCGGTGCTGCGCGCGGCACTGGTGCAGGCCGGCGACGGCGCTGCCGTGCGTGCCGTCCACGTGGAACTCCACCAGCTCGTCGCGGTGCACGCGGGTCGTCCACGAGGAGTTGAGCTGCGCGATGATCCCGCCGTCGAGCTCGAAGATGCCGTAGGCGGCGTCGTCGGCGGTGGCGGGGTAGGCGTCGCCGCGTTCGTCCCAGCGCTGCGGGATGTGCGTGACCACGCGTGCGGTGACCGCTTCGACGCGGCCGAACAGGTTCTCCAGCACGTAGTTCCAGTGCGGGAACATGTCGGTGGTGATGCCGCCGCCGTCCTCCTGGCGGTAGTTCCAGCTCGGGCGTTGCGCCGGTTGCAGATCGCCTTCGAAGACCCAGTAGCCGAATTCGCCGCGCACCGACAGGACGCGGCCGAAGAAGCCGCTCTCCACCAGGCGCCGCAGCTTCAGCAGGCCCGGCAGGTAGAGCTTGTCGTGCACCACGCCGGCCCGCACGCCCGCCTCGCTCGCCGCGTGGGCCAGCCGCAGCGCGCCCTCGACGTCGTCGGCGATCGGCTTCTCGGTGTAGACGTGCTTGCCCGCGGCGATCGCCCGCATGATCGCGGGTTCCCGCACGCTCGTCAGCTGCGCGTCGAAGTAGAGCGCGTCCTCGGTATCGGACAGGGCGGTGTCGAGGTCGGTGGTCCACCGGTCCAGGTCGTGCCGTGCGGCGAGCTCCGCGAGCTTCTCGGCGTTGCGGCCGACGAGGATCGGGTCGAGCCGCACCCGGCTGCCGTCGGAGAGCTCGACGCCGCCCTGCTCCCGGATGGCCAGGACCGAGCGCACCAGGTGCTGGCGGTGCCCCATCCTGCCGGTGACGCCGTTCATGATGACGCCCAGCCTTCGCTCCGTCATGCGGTACCGCCTCTCTGGAAAGCGCTTACCAAAACCGTAGGCGGAAGCCGGTTCGCGAGGCAAGGTGCAATGTAAGGCGATTCCCGAAGCGAACGTCGGCGGCGGTGGTGGGGGAGTGGGGACGGTTTCGAACTCGTCAGCCGTTGATCTGCGCCGCTGACCGCTCAGCGGCTCCGCCGTCGACGGGACGCCGACAGAGAACACCGCTCACCTGGAACGAGAGGTTCCAAGGCAGGACCCGAGGTTCCGCCACCGCTCCGGTCGGGGAGACCGCGTCAACGCCGCGGAGTGCTCTCCCGCACCACGACCTCGCCGCGCACCTTGCGGCGGCGCGGTTTGCCGTCCGCCTCGTTGAGCACCAGGTCCAGCGCCATGCCGCCCATCTCGGTCAGCGGCAGCCGGACCGTGGTCAGCCCCGGCGTGACGTCGCGCAGCGTCGAGATGTCGTCGAACCCCGCGACCGCGAGATCACCCGGCACGTCCACGCCGCGCTCCCGGCAGGCCGCCATCGCGCCCAGCGCCATCAGGTCGTTGATGGCGAAGGCGCAGTCGACCTCCGGGTGCTCGTCCAGCAGTCGCTGCATCGCCCGGAACCCGCCGTCGCGGGTGAACTCCTCGGCGAGGAAGAACGGTTCTCCGTCGGCGGATTTCCGCCAGCCCGCGGTGAAACCGTCCCGCCGGTCGCGCGAGACGAGCAGGCGCTCCGGTCCGGTGAGGACGGCGGGACGCCGGTAGCCGAGCGCGGCGAGCTCCACCGCCAGGTCGTGGGCGCCCCGCCGGTTGTCGACGACCACGGTGTCGACCGGCAGCCGGGGTTCGCTGATCGCGGCCACCCGCCCGCCGGACTCGGTGAACGGTTCCACCTGCGCGGCGAGCTCCCGCAGGTGCGCGCGGTCGTTGGTGCGGCTGCCCGCCAGCACGATCGCGCGCCCGCGCTGGCGCCGCAGCGCCGCCAGCAGCTCCAGCTCGCGTTCGGGCCTGCCGCCGGTGCTGCACAGCATCACCAGCAGCCCGTGCTGCTCGGCGGCGTTGGCCAACCCGGCGGCGATGGTGGAGAAGTAGGGGTCGGAGATGTCGTTGACCAGCAGTCCCACCAGGTCGGTGGAGCCCCGGGCCATCGACTGGGCCTGGGCGTTGGGCGTGTAGCCGAGCCGGGCGGCGGCTTCCAGCGTGCGGGCGTGCAGCTCGGCCCGGACGACGCGTTCGCTGCCGTTGAGCGCGCGCGACGCCGTCGCGAGCGACACGCCCGCTTCCTTGGCGACGTCGGTGAGGGTCGCTGCACGTGCCGGCACCGGGCGCTCCTTCCACGGGGAATGCGTATTCCGAGCATAGCGCCCGGCGCCGGACGTCCGGAGATCCGCGTGGGAGCCCGGCGCGCCGGGCTCCCACGCGCTCAGCGGGATTCCGCGCGGCGCCGGTCGAACTCGGCGCGGGGAACCGGTTTCGCGTCCTTGGTGCCGAGCTGCTCCAGCGGGATGCGGTGGGTCTCCCTCGCCGACCAGGCGGCGACGGCGCCGACGACTGTGATCGCGAAGCACAGCGTGCCGACGATCAACGGCACGTTCGCCGATCCGGGCGGTGCGACCAGCGTGAAGATGCTCGGCAGGAACGAGGTGATCGCCAGCCCCAGGTTCTGGGCGATGGCGAACCCGGTGACCCGCGTGCGAGCGGGGAAAAGCTCCTGGAAGAAGCCCGCGAACGTCGCGTTCCACACCTGGTAGAGCAGTCCCCAGGTGAGGATCGCCAGCACGATCGTCAGCGCCACGTTCTGCTGGCTGATCGACCACAGGTAGGCGTAGGACAGCACGCCGGATCCCAGCGAGCCCACGATCATCAGCGGGCGCCTGCCGAACCTGTCGGACAGGTTCGCGAACCACGGGATGAACGCCAGCGCCACCAGGTTGGCCACCACCGGGATCCACAGGTAGACGCTCTTGTCCATCTCGATGCCGTAGCCGGGTTGCGTCGCGTACGCGGCGCCGAACACGGATACGACGACGCCGATGACGTTGACCAGCGTCATGCACGCGGCGCGCACCACGTCCATGCCGCTCTCCCGCAGCACTTGGACGAACGGGGGCCGCTCGCGGCGGCGTTCCTCCTTCTCCTCCAGGAAGATCCGGCTCTCGTCGACGCGCCGCCGGATGACGTACCCGGCGAGCACGACCAGCGCGCTGAGCAGGAACGGGACTCGCCAGCCCCACGAGTCGAAGGCTTCGTCGGACAGGAACGCCGACAGCGGCAGGAACATCGCGGCGGCGATGATCTGCCCGGCCTGGGTGCCGTGCAGGCTGAAGCTGGCGTAGTAGCCGCGGCGCCCGAACGGCGCGTTCTCCACGATCATGGCGCTGGCGCCGCTGAGCTCCCCGGCGACCGCGAACCCCTGCACGAACCGCAGCAGGACCAGCAGCACGGGCGCCCACATGCCGACTTGGCCGTAGGTGGGCAGCAGCGCGACCGCGAAGGTGGACAGGCCCATCAGCAGCATCGCCAGCACGAGCACGTTCTTGCGGCCCCGGCGGTCACCCCAGTGCCCGAGCGCGATCGCGCCGATCGGGCGGGCGACGTAGCCGACCGCGTAGGTGCCCAGCGACGCGACCAGGGCGACGGTGGGGTCGCCCTCGGGGAAGAAGATGCTGGGGAACACCAGCGCGGCGGCCTGCGCGTAGACGAACCAGTCGTAGTACTCCAGCGCGCTGCCGATCCAGCCGCTGGCGGCCGCTTTCCTGGAGGTGCTGCGGGAATCCTTCGGTGCTTCCGGGCGGGATTCCCCGGTATCGCTGGTCAATGTGTTCTCCTCGGCATGATCCGGTGACGTCGTTGTTCCGATCAGCGGGATGCAGGCCGCCATGCGGCCGAATCGGCCGGGCTTGCGCGCACGCGGTCTGGGTAAGCGCTTTCCAGATGGAACAAGTACCGGATCGAGCTGTCAACACCCCGGTTCTCGTCGGCGGCATCGCGACGGCGGATCAGGCGCAGGTCACGGCGCCAATGTGCGGAATGCGCTTTCCGGAGTGGTCGTTCGATCGTTACGATGCGCGCCGACGGGGGCCCGGCGAATTCCTTGCGAGGTTCGATGAGCGGCACCACCACGGTCGTCCTGGCGGGCATGCACGGCCACGGGCGCTGGCACCTGCGCGAACTCCGACGCCTGCGCGGTGCGGGGGCGCGGCTGGTCGGGATCTGCGATCCGCGTCCGCCGGAGGACGCCGACGACGACCTCGCCGGGGACGTCCCGGTGCTGCCGAGCCTCCGGGACCTGCTCGACCGGGTCCGGCCGGACGTGACGATCGTGTGCACCCCGATCCACACCCACGCCGAACTGGCGCTGCTGGCCGCCGAGTCCGGTTCGCACGTGCTGCTGGAGAAACCACCCGCGCCGACGCTGGCCGAGTTCGACCGGCTGGCCGCGGGTCTGGCGGTCACCGGCCGCGCGTGCCAGGTCGGCTTCCAGAGCCTCGGCTCGCTGGCGCTGGGCCACGTGCGCGCGCTGATCGACGACGGCGCGATCGGCGAGGTGCGGGGGATCGGCGCGGCGGGAGCGTGGCAGCGCGACGCCGCGTACTACGCCCGCGCGCCGTGGGCCGGGCGGCGTTCGCTGGAGGGCGTCGCGGTCGTCGACGGCGCGCTGACCAACCCGTTCGCGCACGCCATCGCGACGGCGCTCGCCCTCGACGGGGTGCGCGGCGACGAACGGCTGCGGGACTGGGAAGTGGAGCTGTACCGGGCGAATCCGATCGAGGCCGACGACACCTCCTGCCTGCGGCTGATCACCGCGCGCGGCACCACGATCACCGTCGCGGGCACGTTGTGCGCGGAGGGCGAGGTGGAGCCCCACGTCGTGGTGCACGGCACGAGCGGCCGGATCGTCCTGGAATACCGGACGGGCCTGGTCCGGCTGGAATCAGGCGGACGGGTGCGGACCAGCGCGCACGGGTTCACCGGCCTGCTGGAGAACCTCATCGCCCACGTGCACGACGAATCGGTCCCGCTGCTGGTGCCGCCCGCGGCGACCCGCCCGTTCATGCAGGTGCTGGAGGCGGTGCGCACCGCACCCGAACCGCGCGAGATCCCCCCGTCGCGGCGGTGGATAGATCGCGTCGGACCACACCCCCGATTCGTGGTGACCGGCGTGGACGAGGCCGTCGTGCGCGCCGCCGACGAGATGCTGCTGCTGTCCGAAGTTGACCCGTCGTGGCGGAACCGATGATCGCGAGGCTGCGGTTGGCCGGTGCGGTCGTGGCCGAGTGCGTCGACGGCGCGCAGCTGCCCGCACGCCTCGGGCCGCGTCCGCACCTGCACCCGATCCGCACCCTGGGCGGGAGCACCGTGACCGACGCCCGGCCCGCGGACCACCCGTGGCACCAGGGTTTCTCGGTCGCGCTGCAGGACGTGGGCGGCTGGAACCTGTGGGGCGGCCCCACCTTCGTGCGCGGCCGGGGCTACGTCGACCTCGACGATCACGGGCGGATCGAGCGCGTCGGCTTGGCAGACGTCCGCGAGGACGCCTTCGAGGAGCGGTCGCGCTGGTGCGGCGCGGACGGTGAGCACCTGCTCGACGAGCACCGGCGGGTGCGGGCGCGGCTCAGCGAGCACGGCTGGGAACTGGAGATGACCACCGCGCTCACCAACGCCACCGGCCGGGAGCTGCGGCTCGCCGGGCCTGCCGCGAACGGCTGCCCCGGCGCGGGCTACGGCGGATTCTTCTGGCGCCTGCCGCCCGCGGTCGCGCCCCGGGTGCGCACCGAAGCGGGAGAGGGGGAGCAGCGGGTGCACGGCGCCGCCGCCCCCTGGCTGGCCTGGGTCGATCGCGACCACACCCTGGTGTTCACCGGGACCGACGCGGCGACCCGGGCCGATCCGTGGTTCGTCCGCGTCGGCGACTACCCGGGCGTCGGCTCGCAGCTCGCCGCCCCGGACGCGGTCCTGCTGGAGCCGGGCGGCGCGCTGCACCGCGGCCTGCGGGTGCTCGTCGCCGACGGCGCGCTCGACGGCGGAGCCGTCGAGCGGTGGGCGGGCGGCGCAGGTGCGGAGCTCACAGCGCGCGGGTGAACACGACGCGGTCGAGCGAAGGCCCGTCGTAGTCCGGGATCGGGTCGGAGGCCGTGAACCCCACCGCTCGGTGGAACGCGATCGACGTCGCGTTCTGCGGCGAGGTGATCGCCTTGACCTCGGTCCGGCCGTCGTCGCGCGCCCTCGCGAAGAACCGCTCGTAGAGGTCGCGGGCCAGCCCGGAGCGCCGCCACTCCGGGGCGACACCGGTGAAGTGGATGTAGGCCACCGCCGGGTCGGACGGCGACAGGAAGCCGATGACGAATCCGGCCATCGTGCCGCCCGCCTCGGCGATCAGGCTCGTGGAACCGAAGTGGTCGACGAAGACCCTGGTCAGGTCCCGCGAGGCGGGGCGTCCCCACCAGTCGTCGACCACGCCCACGATCACGTCGTAGTCCTGCGGGACCGCGCTGCGAACGGTGATGTCGTCGAGCATGTGCGAAAACCCCTTCGCCTCGCCGGATCGAGCATGGCCACTGCAAAGCGACGTCCAGCATGCCAGAGGCGGCCCGCGATGCCGGTCAGCCCGCGCGCAGGGCTTCCTCGGCGGCGTTCGCGGCGCGGTCGCGGTCGGCCGCGACCAGGCCGAGGCGGGTGCGGCGGTCGAGCAGGTCGGACGCGTCGAGCGCGCCCTCGTGCCGCACCGCGAAGCGGAGTTCGGCCGGGGTGACGTCCACGTCGTCGATCGGTTCCAGCAGCCGCCGATCGCCGCCGGCCTCCGCGACCACGGCCGCCGCTTCCGTCCCGTAGCGGGAGACCAGCCGGGTCGGAGCATCCACTGTGGACAGCTGGACGGGGTTCGCGGCTCCGGCCAGCGGGAGGTTCTTCGTGCGGCACGGCCGGTCGGTCAGCGCGGCGGCGTCCACGGCGTCCTGCGCCATCTTGCGGTAGGTCGTCAGCTTCCCGCCCACGACGCTGATCACGCCGTTGTCCCCGGTGATCACCGCGTGCTCCCGGGAGAGGTCGGAGCTCTGCCCGTCGCCGCCGTCCAGCAGCGGGCGCAGGCCGGAGTAGGTGCCGAGCACGTCGTCCTCGCGGATCGGCCGCGCCAGCACGGAGTTGACCGTCTTGAGCAGGAAGGTGATCTCCTCGGCGGAGGCCGTCGGCACGTCGGGGACCGGGCCGTCCTGCTCCTCGTCGGTGAGTCCGATGTAGACCCTGCCGTGGCCGGCGGGCAGCGCGAACACGAACCTGTTGGTGGTGCCGGGGATCGGCACCGTGAGGCCCGCGTCGAGCCCGCCGAACACCGCGTCGGACACGACCAGGTGGGTGCCCCGGCTCGGGCGCAGGCGCAGTCCGGGCGCCACTTCACCGGCCCAGACCCCGGCGGCGTTGATCACCTTCCGGGCGCGGACGTCGACGGTCTCGCCGGTGAGCCGGTCCCGCAGCACGGCGCCGTCGCCGGTGACCTGCTCGGCCGCGCAGCGGGTCAGGATTCGCGCTCCGTGCCCCGCGGCGGTCCGCGCGATTCCGACGACCAGGCGCGCGTCGTCGACGAGCTGGCCGTCCCAGGACAGCAGCCCGCCGCGCAGCCGGTCCTGCCGGACGGTGGGGACCATGCGCCGCGTCTCGACGCTGGAGACCCGGCGCGGTGCGGCCAGGACCGATCCGGGCGTCCCGGAGCCGCGGCGCAGCAGGTCGCCCGCGACGAACCCGGCGGCCACCAGCGCCGCCTGCTTCGCCCCGACCCCCGCGACCAGCGGCACCAGCTGGGGGAGCGGGCGGACCAGGTGCGGTGCGGTGCGCTCCATCAGGATCCGGCGTTCGACGGCGCTCTCGTAGGCGATCCCGACGTTGCCGGAGGCCAGGTAGCGCAGTCCGCCGTGCACCAGCTTCGAGCTCCACCGGCTGGTGCCGAAGGCGAGGTCGTGCTTTTCGGCCAGCACCACGTTCAGCCCGCGCGACGCCGCGTCCAGCGCGACGCCCGCGCCGGTCACGCCGCCGCCGACGACGAGCACGTCGACCTGGCCGCCCTCGGCCAGTTCGGTCAGGTCCTTGGTGCGCCGGGCGGCGTTCAGCGAGGTCATCGGAGTCACTCCTCGGGACGGAGGTAGGTGTCGAGCACGGTGCGCAGCTGCGCGTCGAGGCGGTCCGGTGGCAGCGCGTCGGAGACGATGCGGGCGGACAGGACCGCCGACTGCACCAGCAGCAGGACCATCGCGGCCAGTTCGTCGGGATCGCCGGAGCGGATCGTGCGGTCGGCCTGGCCGCTGCGGATCGCGGTGGTGAGGACTTCGAGGATGCGCTGCTGGCTGGCGCCGAGCCGGTCGAACACGTAGGTGCTGAGCAGTTCCGGGTCGGTTTCGAGGATCTTGACGAACAGCGGGTGTTGCCGGGCCGCCGAGACGGTGCGCACGATCCCGTCGATGCCGTGCCTGCGCGAACCGTCGCCGGTGTCGGCCGGCAGCAGCGCGACGAGCTCACGGGTGAGCAGGTCCGCGGACAGGGTCCGCACGTCCGGCCACCGCCGGTAGACGGTCGGGCGGCTCACACCTGCTCTGCGGGCGATCTCCGCGAGCGTGGTGCGGCGCATGCCGACGGCGAGCACGCACTGCTTCGCCGCGTCGAGGATAGCGTCATCGTTACGACTTGACGTCATGTGTAAAACTGTAACGCATGACTGAGCTTGAGCACCGCACCCCGGAGCAGGAGTGGAACGCCTGGGGCACCGCCGACGGGGCGAGCCCCGTGCCCGAGGAGATGCGCACCCTGATCGAACAGGGCCTCGGTGTGGTGCGGCGGGACACGCCGTCGGTGGACCGGTCCGCAGTGCGCGTCGGGGAGTCGCGCCTGCCGGACGAGGTCCGCTCCGCGCTGGTCGCGATCGTCGGCGACGACGGCGTGCGGACCGACGACGACGCGCGGCTGCTGCACGCGGGCGGCAAGAGCACTCCCGACCTGCTGCGCCGCCGGGCGGGGGACGCGGACTCCGCGCCCGACGCCGTGGTGCTGCCCGGCTCCCACGAGCAGGTGTGCGAGCTGTTGGCGCGGTGCGCCGAGCACCGGGTGGCGGTGGTCCCCTTCGGGGGTGGGACCAGCGTCGTCGGCGGCGTCGAGCCGGAGCGCGGTGGGTTCGCCTCGGTCATCGCGCTGGACCTGCGGTTGCTGGACGGCCTGGTGGACCTCGACGCGGAGTCGCAGACCGCGACCTTGCAAGCCGGGCTGCGCGGCCCGGAGGCGGAGGAGCTGCTGGCCGGGCACGGCTTCACGCTCGGCCACTTCCCGCAGAGCTTCGAGCACGCCAGCATCGGCGGCTTCGCGGCGACCCGCTCGTCCGGGCAGGCCTCGGCGGGGTACGGGCGTTTCGACGCCATGGTGGTGCGGCTGCGCGTCGCGACCCCCACCGGTGAGCTCGACCTGGGCCGGGCTCCCGCCTCGGCGGCCGGGCCGGACCTGCGGCAGCTGTTCCTCGGGTCGGAGGGCGCGCTGGGCATCATCACCGAGGTGACCGTCCGGGTGCACCCGAAGCCCCAGGAGGTGGAGTCCGCGGCGTGGTCGTTCCCGGACTTCGCCACCGGCGCGAAGGCGCTGCGCGTGCTGGCGCAGGAGGGCGCGCTGCCCACCGTGGCCCGGCTCTCCGACGAGCTGGAAACGATGATCAACCTGGCCACCGCCCACGAGGTCGGCGGCGGGGAGCAGTCCGGCGGCTGCTTGATGATCACGCGCTACGAAGGCTCCCGGATCGCGGTGCGCGCGCGGGTCGAGCAGCTGCTGTCGGAGTCGGGCGGCACCTCGCTGGGCGCCGCTCCGGCCGAGAAGTGGGACCACGGCCGCTACCACGGCCCGTACCTGCGCGACGCGCTGCTCGACGTCAACGCGCTGGTGGAGACGCTGGAGACCGCGAGCACCTGGTCCCGGCTGGAGGAGACCTGCAACGCGGTGCGGGAGGCGCTCACCGAATCGCTGCAGGCTCAGGGCACTCCGCCACTGGTCATGTGCCACATCTCGCACGTGTACCCGACCGGCGCGTCGCTGTACTTCACGATCGCCTGCGGACGCGGTGACGAACCGGTTTCCCAATGGCGGCAGGCGAAGCGCGCGGCGGGCGACGCGATCAGCCGATCCGGCGCCACCATCACCCACCACCACGCCGTGGGCCTGGACCACCGCGAGTGGCTGACCGACGAGATCGGCGAGCTCGGCGTGGCGGTGCTGCGCGCCGTGAAGTCCACCGTGGACCCGTCGGGCGTGCTCAACCCGGGCAAGCTGATCCCGTGATCACCGACATCGCGATGCTGGTGAATCCGCGCTCGGGCCAGGGGCGCACACCGGCGGTCGCGCTGCGCGCGCTGCGCTACCTGCGCGAGTCCGGGGTGTCGACCTCCGTCCTGGTGGGGCGGGACGAGGCGGATTCGCTGGCGCTCGCGCGCCGGGCCGTCGAGTCGGGCACGGGCGCGCTGGTGGCCTGCGGCGGCGACGGCGTCGTCAACCTCGCGCTGCAAGCGGTCGCCGGGACGGACACGCCGTTCGGCGTGATCCCGGCGGGAACGGGCAACGACCACGCCCGGATGCTGGGGGTTGCGCGGCACGACCCGATCGCCGCCGCGCGGGTGGTGCTCGACGGCGCGGTCCGCCCGATCGACCTCGGCAGGGTCGGGGACCGCTGGTTCGGCACGGCGTTCGCCGGCGGTTTCGACGCCCTGGTCACCGAGCGCACCAACCGGTTGAAGTGGCCGCGCGGCAAGCTGCGCTACAACCTCGCGATGCTCGTCGAGCTGGCGGCGCTGCGCCCGCTGGACTACGTCCTGGAGCTCGACGGCCGGGAGGTGTCCACGCAGGCGATCCTGGTCGCGGTCGGCAACGGCCAGACCTACGGCGGCGGCATGCGGATCTGCCCGGACGCCGTGATCGACGACGGCCTGTTCGACGTCACCGTCATCGGGGCCGCCCGGCGGGACCAGATCGTGCGGCTGCTGCCGACGATCTACCCCGGCACGCACGTCGAGCACGCGCAGGTCACGACCTACCGGGCGAGCCGGGTCCGCCTGTCCACGCCGGGCGTCACGGGCTACGCCGACGGCGAGCGCTTCGAGAAGCTGCCGGTGACGTGCGAATGCGTCCCGCTCGCGGCCAAGGCGCTCGTGCCGGCCTAGTCCGGCCACGTGGGGATTCCCGGTGCGGGTCCGCTTGCCGGAACACGGTTCGACGGTCGCCGGACTCCGGCGCGCGGATCGCCGGGCGTTGTCGGGGGTCGGCGGTACCGTCGCGCGACCTTCGACGTTCACGCGCGGGCCGGGCACGAGACCGGCCCGCGTCGAGGTTCCGCCACGACCGGGAGGCCGTCCCATGCCCTTCGCCGAGGAACTGATCGGCGCGCGCACCGTCCAGGAGCTCACCGCGGCGCTGCGGGTGGTCCTGCCGGACGCGGAGCTGCCCGCGGTGCGCGCGGCCGGTCCGGCGCTGCCGCCGCTGGCTTTGCGGGAACGCAGCGATCTCCTGCGGGACGCGCTGCTGGCGGACCTGCCGGACGGCTACGACGAGTTCGCGGACGTCGTGCGCGCGGCGGCGCGGCGCGCTCCGACGTTCACCGGATGGCTGATCTGGCCGGTGACCGCCGCGGTCGCGGCCAGGGCGATCCGAGACGATGCCGCGGCCGCGTTCGACGACGCTGTGGCGCTGCTGGCGGAGCTGACCGACCGGCTCAGCTCCGAGTTCGCGCTGCGCTCCCTGCTGAACCACGACCTCGACCGTGCGTTGGCGGTGATCTCCGGCTGGACGAGGTCGGAGAACGAGGGCGTGCGGCGGCTCGCTTCGGAAGGAACCCGCCCGTACCTGCCGTGGGCGGTGCGGGTGCCGCGACTGCTCTCCGAGCCCTCGTCGACGCTGCCGATCTTGGGGGAGCTCTACCGGGACGACAGCGACTACGTGCGGCGCTCGGTCGCCAACCACCTCAACGACCTCAGCCGGGTGGACCCCGACCTGGTGACCTCGACCGCCGCGAAGTGGCTCGCCGAACCCGACGCCAACACCCCGCGCCTGGTGCGGCACGGGCTGCGGACCCTGGTCAAGCGCGGACATCCGGAAGCCTTGCGGCTGCTGGGCTTCCCGCCGGTCCGGGTCGAGGTGACCGGCCCCGAACTGGCCGCCGACGAGGTTGCCATCGGTGCGGCGCTGACCTTCACGGCCTCCGTGCACAACCCGGAACCCGAACCGGCCCGATTGGTGATCGACTACCTCGTGCACCACCGCAAGGCCGACGGGAGCCGGACGGCGAAGACCTTCAAGCTCACCACCCGGACCGTCGCGCCCGGCGAGACGGTCGAGTTGACCCGCGCGCACCCGTTCCGCGTCCTGACGACCCGGCGCTACCACCCGGGCCTGCACGGGATCGAATTGCAGGTCAACGGTGTCCGCTCGGGGCGCGCCGAGTTCACCCTGCTGCCCGCGGCGGAACCGGTCGACGCGGGCTGAGCCCGGCAGGGCCGGCGCCGCCCGGTTCGTCGTGCGCGTCCCGATTCGTCGGCTCCGTGGCACCGATCGCGATCCGATCCGAGATCCGGTGGGGCGCCCGTCGTGATCACGCGGGGGTGATCGTGGGATGCTGCATATGCCAGGAGCACCGCGGCGGGTCGTTCGTTCCACGTGCTGGAAGCGGGGCCCGTTCCGGGAGCGTCGGGCAGTGCCTGTCGGGGGCACCTGAGCTGAGCTGGACGAAGGTGGGAGCACGATGGCGGACGGAATGCGCCCGGAAGTGGACCTGCGCACGGATCGCGCCCACGGTGCGCGGATCTACGACTACATCCTCGGTGGCAAGGACAACTACGCCGTCGATCGCGCCGCGGCCGAAGCGACCTTGCAGATCTGGCCCGCGCTCGGTGTGCACATGCGGGCGAACCGCACGTTCATGCACCGAGCAGCCCGGTTCCTCGCGCAGGAATGCGGTGTCCGCCAGTTCCTCGACATCGGTACCGGCATCCCCACTCCGCCCAACCTGCACGAGATCGTGCAGGAGGTGGCGCCGGAGACCAGGGTCGTCTACACCGACAACGACCCCATCGTGCTCGCCCACGCCCGCGCGCTCATGACCAGCGCGGAGCGGGGCCGCACCGCGTACATCCAGTCCGACATGCGCGAACCCGAAGCCCTGCTCGCGGCACCCGAGCTGCACGAGACGCTGGACCAGGACCGGCCGATCGGCCTGATGCTCATCGCGATCGTGCACTTCATCGAGGACGACGACGAAGCGCTGGCGGTGGTGCGCCGCATCATCGACGCGATGCCCTCGGGCAGCTACGTGGCGGCCACGGTGGCGACCGACGACTTCGCGCCCGAGATGCTGGCCAAGGTCACCGACACCTACCACGAGCACGGCGAGAGCATGCGGTTCCGCGACAAGGCCGCCGCGGAGCGGTTCTTCGACGGCCTGGAACTGGTCGATCCGGGCCTCGTGCAGATGCACAAGTGGCGCCCCGACGACGAGCACCTGTCGGTGCCCGACGCCGACATAGCAATGTACGGCGGAATCGCCCGGAAACCCTGAACTTCCCTCGTCTCGTTCTGCGTAGCTGGTCGGGTGGCGGAACCTCAGGTGTCTTCTCGCTGCGGGATCTTTTTCCCGAGTGGCTCCGCCACGAGGGAAAAAGCTGTCCTCGCGAGTGTCCGCCCACGACCATCG